>JBJMLY010000123.1:0-4038 GCA_045805025.1 Cytophagaceae bacterium
TCGGATACTTTGATACAGGCAGAAATCTTCGGTCATACCTATCTGTTTTTTGATTCACTGGGTTCGCTGATATCCAGCCGTGAATTTGAAGAGGCCGGAGACTTTTGCGAAGGAAGAGCAAGGGTAAAGTATCAGGATCTGTGGACCTTCATCGATGAGCATGGAAATTTTATACCCGAGCCACGTTTTGGAGAGGTGTATGATTATTACCAGGGAGCGGCGCTGGTCAAAGAGAAATCGCAATGGGGACTTATGAACCGGGATGGGAAATACATAGTCCCACCTCAGTATTCTGAAGCAAGGCCTTTTCACGATGGCTGGGCCGCTGTTCAAAAAGAAGGGAAGTGGCTTTATATAAATGAAAGGGGAGAAGCAGGAGGTAAATTACGTTTTGATGAAGCGGACGATTTCCTGCATGGAACGGCACGTGTAAAATATAAAAAGAAATATGGCTTTGTCGACCGGAATTTAACGTGGCAGGTAAAACCTCAGTTTCGAAAAATGTCGGTTCCGGGCGGTAATGGTGTTATCGCGGTAAGCAATAAGAAAAAAGAAAACTGGTTCCTGGTTAATCGTCAGGGAAAAAGAATTTCGGACAGGACTTTCTTATCGGCAGGAACCTGGAGCGAAGGACTTGCCTCTGTTTCGGGCCGGGATAGTACCGGCAAGATCCGGTTCGGTTTTATCGATACCACCGGAAATCTTGTTGTCGGGCTTCTTTACGACAAAGTATCCGATTTTCATGAAGGGCTTGCCGCAGCTCTTCTTAATGGTAAATGGGGTTATATCGGTCTTGATGGGTTTGTTATCCAGCCTGTGTTTCAGCTGGCGGGTAATTTTGATCTGGGTTATGCGGAAGTATATCTCAAAGACAAAAAAATGTATACCGACCAGAAAGGAAATTATTATTCAAAGATCGTCAGGCTTCCGCGCACGGAAGAGACGCAGAGTACAGCTCTTTCAAAGGCTGACAGTCTTCACGGGATTGTCAGAGAAAACAGAAGTTATGGAATGGTTGACAGTTCAGGAGCATTCCTGATTCCTCCTGTGTATGGGAAGATCTATGATTTTAAGAACGGAATAGCCCGGACAAAATCAGGCTCTTATAAAGGAGTTCTCAGTCTGAATGGCCGGGTAATTCTGAAACCCACTTATAATTACGTCACCCATCTGAATAATGGCATTATCAGAGTGGAAAAGAACGGGAAAATCGGTTATTACCAAAAAGATTGTAAATGGATCTGGCCACTGGCCGACTGAGGATCCAGAAGGGATTTAAAATTTACCTGTTGACTTCAATAAATCTAATTATTTCAAGGAAATATATAAATTATACCATATATTTATTGAAAGCATTCGCAATCATGAAAAATAAAATAGGGGGTAAATTAAGCACACTGTTGCTTTCGATATTGGTTATCGGTTCCGCTTTACTGGGATGTAAAAAGAAAAAAGCCGATGAGGTAACACCTACGCCGGTGGATACCACCATGATCCAGGTAAAGGCCGATAATCCGAATATTCAGTATATGGGAAGAATTGATTTTTCCAATACGCTTGCTCCGGCCTATTCGTTTCCTGGTGTTTCCATCAAAGCAAAATTTCAAGGCCCGGCCATTGATGTAGTGATTAAGGATAACAGTGTGGGAGGGGCAACCACCACTAATTATTACGACATTCTCATTGACGACGTGGTGACTAAAGTACTCATGGTGAATTCCACAGATACTATTTACAAAGCTGCCAGAAATCTGACTGATGCCGAACATACGATCGAAATTTTCAAAAGAACGGAAAGCAATGTCGGTAAAAGTTCATTCAAAGGATTTCTCCTCAGAACCGGCAAGGCATTAGTTAGCTTGCCAGCCCAGACAAGCCGCCGTATTGAGTTCATCGGCGATTCCTTTACCTGCGGCTATGGTGATGAGGCCAGCATCGCTGCTCCGCCTACAGGAGATCCCAATACAGGCTTTCATTCCATCAATGAAAATAATTACACTGCCTGGGGCGCTGTCACATGCAGAATGTTGAATGCCCAATATGTCTGCACCGCTTATTCCGGAAGAGGTATGTACCGGAACAATACAGGATCGACCAGCGGAACGATTCCGAATTTTTACAACAAAATACATCCGGATCTAAGTGTTCCTTTATGGAATACGACGAACTATATTCCCGATGTAGCCGTCATCCATCTCGGAACGAATGACCTGGCTCCCGAAGCTTGGTCAAGTCCGAGCATGCTTGATTCCGCATCCTTTGTAAATGCTTATATTACTTTTATTACCACCCTGAGAAGCAATTATCCTTCTGCTCATTTTATTGTAACTCTTCCTAACGGCATCACAGATTATTATCCCAGCGGAGCGAAGCAACTGACAAGGATGACTCATTATAACCACGCCATCGTGGATCATTTTGTGAACGGAGGCGATACCAGGGTGCATTATTTTGCGCTCACTA
The DNA here is from genome assembly GCA_045805025.1 of Cytophagaceae bacterium. Classification (GTDB taxonomy): domain Bacteria; phylum Bacteroidota; class Bacteroidia; order Cytophagales; family Cytophagaceae; genus DATMOV01. Next base: position 2,464 of record JBJMLY010000123.1, read on the forward strand.
CCCAGAATCCTCCATACGGAGAAGACTGGCACCCAAGCAATGCCACGCAGCTTTCCATGTCAAACCAGATTGTGCCGTTCATTCAGACCATTATGGGATGGTAGAATGGGCCTGGAACCGGTGATGAAATTTTGTTTAAGAGGTTCTGGTAGATAATGCGCGTTGCTTTTGTAGAGAAAGAGTTCAAATTTTCGGAGTTGCAGATTATGTCAAGCCCTGTTTTGGCGGGCAGACTAGCATATATTCATTGAAACTCTTACCTTTGAATACTAACATTGATTGGAATGAATTTATTTGTCAGGGGTATTTTTTTCTGTTTAGTCGCCCTTTCTGCCTGCAAACTTCAGCAACCCTTAAAGTACGATCCCAAAGAACTTGGAATTGAAGACGACTGTCAGCCTTCGAAAGCAACTTATTTCTATGACTCCCTGCTCACACCGAAATACCTGCAGATGGAAACTGCCGATTCTAAAACGGAAAAAAGATTTTCTCTCAGAGCCCGGAATATTGCGACTTCTGTTGGTGCGATGCACTCCCTGAATAAGTTTACTTTGCTGGAGCCAAAGGCACAGCGTGGATCCGATAGTGCCAAGCTCGCTTTGCTGTTTGTCAGACAGGAGATCGATGAAAGACTTAACCTGGCCTTGCTGGACGTCTCTTCCGTACTGGCGGAGATTGACTGTGAAATGGAAAGAGCTCTGCAGCTTCGGAATTACCTGGTGCAGGTAACCAATAAGAGAGTAAAAATCCTGAATATATGCTCCATTGTGGTGGGAGCGGTCGGAACACTCGTGTCAAGTGCTATTTCGCTCAAAGATCCTGCAGCCAATGACGCAATACAGGAAGCTTCCATTATTGGCGCTACCGCAGGTGGTTATCTTGCGCTGAGGCAAATCTTTGTGAAGAGAACGGCTTACTTCTCGCATCCCAGGAATCATCTCAAAGAGATCTGGCTAGGAGCAAACCCTCAGGCTTTTCCTCCCAATGTCTGGCATTTCATGACTAAGGAATTTTCTGTGGATGGAAAAACGATGACCGGCAGGGAAATGCTGATCAATGAATTCAAGGAAATTCAGGTTCTGGGCAAAGATTCGGCCGATAAGGAGAGGCGGGTTGACTTGTTTTTCGGGGATGGAGGAGAATACAGCGTTGATATGCTGTCTGACCGTATTAATATGCTGGAATTGCTGGAGACAGAAATTAACCTTATGAAATACGATCTGAAACGACTGCATCAGGAGGTTCTTCTTGGCAGTATGGATCGCTAGCCTTTTCTTTATTTTACTTCGTTTATAAGTTTTCCCGGGCCCTCTTTCTGAATTTCAGGGCTTTCACACCCCCTGATTTTTATTTTTCCAGTCTGCATTTACTGCCATCATGTCCGGCTGAACAATCCGGAAATCGCGCAGGTTAGCTTTACAGAGGTTAAATTGATTGAGAAGATGAAAGGGAAATATTTAGTAGCATGTATGTTTGCGATGGGTGTAGCAGCTACAACATTCGCACAGGATAATTCGAATAGCAACAATAATAACGCGACAGATCAGAACAGCCGCTGGCAGAACGGTACTGTAA
>JBJMLY010000124.1:0-12423 GCA_045805025.1 Cytophagaceae bacterium
CGGCGATATCGGAACCTTTCTGGAAGGCCGCTACCTGAAAATCACTGACCGGAAGAAAGAGATCTTTAAAACGTCTGGAGGAAAATATGTGGCTCCGTCTTCGCTGGAAAATAAATTCAAGGAATCCAGATTTATTGAACAGATGATGGTGGTGGGCGACGGACAGAAGTTTCCGGGCGCGCTGATCGTTCCGAATTTCGGATTTCTGAAAAACTATTGCGCAATCAAGAATATTCCGTATTCAACCGATGCGGAAATGATTAAAAAGCAGGAAATCCTTGACCGCTTCCAGAAAGAAATGGATACGTACAACGAAAGCTTCGCTCAGTATGAGAAGATCAAGAAATTTGCCTTGCTGCCTCAGTTGTGGACAGTGGAATCGGGCGATTTAACGCCGACACAGAAAGTAAAACGTAAAGTGATCAGCGCAAAATTGAAAGATCTGATCGAGAGTTTGTATAAATAGTCATACTTTCGACACGAGGCCAATGACACTTAAATAGAAAGAAGAAGCCGCGATTAACAGAAAGTGTTTGCTGAAAGAAAGCCGAAGCAATCCGCGCCTAAGGCACTTTATCAGGGATTGCTTAAGCCTTTGAATCAGACATATTCGTACAAGGCATTGTATATTTTAAAGCGAGTTCTCATTTCCCTCGCATGATAGTAGTTGGCATTACTCAGCCACTAATTAAAGATCTGATTAAATATTCTTGAATTATGATAAACCTGAAAAACTCAATCCTCTTTCTTTTTTTATTGACAGGCTTCGGCTGCACAAAAAAGGAAGCAGAGACAAAAATTGAAGAGCCTGCTCCGGCAGACAAAGGGAACGGAATTTATTCCTTCTCCACAGGAAACCTGACTTTTGAAGTAGATGCAAAGTCAGGAGGAAGAATCAGCGCTTTTAAACTTGACAGCAGCGATTTTCTGAGCGGTAAAAAAATTAATGCGGATAACTGGGGTTCCACATTCTGGTCAAGTCCACAGAGCGCCTGGGGCTGGCCTCCGTCTTCGGAGATCGACAAACTGGAATATAGCGGCGGCATCATAGACGGCTCAGTTGTGCTGACCAGTAAAAAAGATCCGAAGCTGGGTTATGTGGTACAAAAGCAATTTATGGCCAACGCAGCTGATACCTCGGTTACGATCTGTTATACCATCACCAACAATTCCGATTCCACACGTTCAGCCTCACCCTGGGAAATTACCCGTGTAGCTCCACAGGGCCTTACTTTTTTCCCGACAGGGAAAGGAGAGAAGAAAGGCAAGCTTGCGCCATTGATGAAAGACTCTCTCGGTATTACCTGGTATGTATACGATTCAAGCCTCGTCCCGGCAGGTCATGAAAAGCTGATGTGCGATGGAGCCGAAGGCTGGATGGCCCAGGTGAACAATGGAATGATCATGATCAAAAAATGGGATGACGTATCGCTGGAGCAGAATGCTCCCGGCGAAGGCGAAGTAGAAATTTATGCCAATCCTGATAAGTCATACATCGAGATCGAACCGCAGGGCCCCTATACCGAGCTGGCTCCCGGCAAGTCCCTTACCTGGGAAGTGAAATGGTATCTGAGGCCGTTACCTGGAGGCATGAAAGCAGAAATGGGTAATAAGGATTTGGTTGACTGGGTGAGGGGAAGAGTGAAGTAAATTTTTAGTTTGATTTTTATTAATCCGTATATGGGTTCAGAAGACCAATTCTATTATGATGATCCGGAGGGCGATGCCTTATCTCCAGAAACCAGCCATCCTGACTTTGTTAGACTACTGAAATCTGAAATCTATTATACATGTCTGGATGATTTTTCACCTTTTGGAAATGATGACGGAGCAGATCTTTTATTTAAACTGGAAGATTTGTATCGGGAAAATAAGGGCAGTGACAATATCTTAGTATGGTTATTTGAGCTTATCGATGGATTTGGATTTAAATATCAAAGCAAAGGGTGCTCAAAAATTCTTGACGAAGGCAGTTTATTGAAAATACACGAAGAAGATCCTTATTTTATTGATTGCATGGATAATACCATTATCGCTGCGGCATTCGGGCAATTTAAAATAAGTGGAAGAATAAATAAGGATCTCAAAGAACTTGCACTGATTGCCTTGAAAAGACAAACTCTGCTTCATGGACCCGACAATGATGAGGAGAATCAGGAGCGTCGGGAAAGTCTGAGCATCATGACCAATGATTTAAGAAAAATCTAGTATGGTAAAAAAGCATTCAGCTTTCCTATTATTCAGCTTTTTAAGCTTGAGCATCCAGGCCCAGACCATCGAGGTCGGCAAGATCAAAGAGGGCAGCTTTGCTAACCGGGTTTTTTATACCAGATTCTTTGACAATAAAACCATTGCCTTCAGCGGCCCTGATTCTATTATTCATTTTGTAGATCTCTCTACTCTTGAGCTATCAAAAGAGGTCAAGGGGTTCCAGGGAAAGCCTGACGCTTTCGAATTTTCAGATGACCACGAATGGCTTGTATCCACAAGCATTGACAATGAAATAGCATGCTGGGATCTCAAAACAAGCACGATCAAATACAATCTCGGCGAATATTCGCCTGGTTATGCCTCATCCAAACAAATACGCTTTTCACCCGGCAATAAATCGTTTGCCGTTTCTCAGAACTGTTATTTTCCTCTGTGGGATCTAAAAGATGGGAAAGCCAAAGACACCATTCCTTCTATGGAAAAGGAATGCGCCTATGTAATTGCTTATACCGCTAAAGGGGAAAGGGTTTATGCCGGAGGAAATAATAATGTCTGGATGTATGATCTTAACAGCAAACAATCTGGCCCCGCAAAAAATACTTCTTCCATATCGGTTGTCTTGGATGTGGCATTAAGTCCGGACAATAAGCTGCTGGCGGTAAGTGGAAGAGAAGGCCTGCTCCTGCTGAATGCGGATTTGTCGGATAAATTTGAATTGAAAGGTCATACCGACTGGATTAACGACCTGGTATTTTCGCCTGATGGAAGAACGCTCTATTCCAGCAGCGGAAGCACGTTTGGCGAGGATCGAAGCATCAGGGCATGGAATACCGTCAATGGAGAATGTGTAAAAGTAATGCAGGGGCATACCGAAGATGTGGATTGCATCGATGTATCTCCTAATGGATGCTTTATTGTAAGCGCAAGCCGTGATTTTACACTTAAGGTATGGGATGCAGCTATCGGAAAAACCCTCTGTACCATCGTTCCTCTCCTGATTAATAATCAGGTAAAACTTTTCTACTACACGCCTTCCGGAAGTTTTTATGGTCCGGATGAATTCTACAGCCTGGTTACCATTAAAAGAGACGGAAAAGAGATTCCTTCAGATCAGCTGAAATCGGCCGGTGCCAAATCGGCGGTTATACAAGCGCTTAAATAAAATGATCATGAGATCAGTTCATCTGCTTTTTATACCAGTCCTTCTTTTTCTTTCCTGTTCTTCGGAACATGAGATTCCTGAGCAGAAAGAAGATTTCTGTTCCGCCATCCACCGGAGCGACTCTGTAAGCCTGAGCAAAGAGCTCGAACCTCTGACATCTTTGATGAAGGAGCATACAGGTGCTTATGTACTGGAAGAAGGGACCGGCTCGCTGGTGACCAGAGCATGGCTCTGTGAGAATGCGGAAAAAAGCATCGACATCCAGTATTTTATTTTTTCAGTGGATAACATCGGCCTCATTGCCTGTGATTATCTGGTGAGGGCGGCGGACCGGGGTGTGAAAGTAAGGATACTGGTCGACGATATTATGGTCGATGCAGGAACCCATGAAATTCTCACGATGGATTCGCACGAAAATATCAGCATAAAAATTTATAACCCCGGCACCAACCTGGGCAAGAATCTATTCAGAAAATTGAATAAGTTCCGGACCGACTTCCGCGGAGCCAACCAGCGCATGCACAACAAAACATTTACGGTGGACGGGAAAGTCGTCATTACCGGAGGAAGAAATATTGCCGATGAATATTTTGACTTTGACCACGAATACAATTTCCGCGATCGCGATGTACTGCTCCTGGGCAAGGCTGCCGGAGATGTTCAGAAATCCTTCAATGAATTCTGGGAAAGTCCGCTAAGCGTCCCCGTCACCGATCTGATCTCCGAGAAAAATTCTGATTTTACCGATAGCTCAAGATTTGAGAGACTGCATCAGTATGCCTGCAACCCGGAGAATTTCTGGCCCGAGCTGCGGGAGCAGATCAGCAAGCTACCCGGGGTTTTTAAAACGAAGCTGGAATCCGGACAGCTGGTATGGACCGGTCGCGTTTATTTTATTTCAGACATCCCGGGTAAAAACGATGGAACGAGTGGCTTGGGCGGAAGCGGCGTTTGCACCGATTCCCTGTTAAGCCTTGTGAAGCAGGCCAGGAAAAGCATTGACATTCAGTCACCCTACCTGATCACGACCCAGGCCGGCAGGGATCTTTTTAAGGAAGCCGTTAACCGTGGTGTGAAAGTAAGGATCCTGACGAATAGTCTTGCCTCAACCGATAACCTGGAAGCGTTCAGCGGCTATCAGCGCGATCGTAAAAAACTTCTGAAAACAGGAGTGCAGATTTTTGAGTTTCGTCCCGATGCGGCGGAGCGGTTTAAAGTAATGGCGGGAGGATTGCAGGAGAAGCTGGATTATGCTCCCGTATTTGGCTTGCATGCCAAGTCTATGGTAATCGACGGAAAGATTGCCGTGATAGGCACTTTCAATCTGGATCCACGCAGCGCGAATTTAAATTCAGAATGTGTGACGGTGATTTATTCGGAGAAGCTTGCCGCCGGTGTGCTCAAAGGAATGGAAGAGGAATTCAAGCCGGGAAACTCCTGGCAGACGACTTCAGAATTCAATCCTGATTCAGAAGCGAAGCTGAAAAAGAGAGTGAAGACATTTACCAGAAGAGCGGTGCCTAAGAGTATTTTGTAAATCGTTCGTATATCACACTTAAAGAACTGGAGCACAATTTCCATCAATCTTGTTTATCAGAAAATATTTATATTGGGAGCCATTAAATGATTACACGTTAATAGAGCTATCATGCAAACGCCTTCAGAAACAATTGAAGGAGAAAACTCTTGTTAACTTATAATTATCCGATAAAATATGAACACTAAAATTCTTGATTCACCCGCCTTCAAAGCATTTGTAAAGCAGCGCTGGAGAGTTTCTCTGCTCCTGACCTTTATGATGCTTGGCATTTATTTCGGTTTTATACTCACCGTTGCCTTTCACAAAGACTGGCTGGCTTATAAAATTGGAACCCATGTTCCCGTAGCACTGCCGATTGGTGTAGGCATTATTCTTTTTGCCTGGCTGCTGACGGGCATTTATGTATCCTGGGCCAATAAAGTATACGATAAAAAAGTAAAAGAACTTAAATCTACCCACGACTCACATGGTATTTCTTCAGGCAATTAATTTTCAGACTGCGCTCGGGAAACCCGATTTAATTTCCATCGGACTGTTTTTCCTTTTTGTCGGCATTACAATTTATATCACGTATGTCGCCGCAAAAAAAACCAAAACCACCTCCGAATTCTACGCTGCCGGAAGAAGTATCACCGGTTTCCAGAACGGACTAGCCCTGGCGGGTGATTTTATGAGTGCCGCTTCCTTTTTAGGGATCGCCGGAATGGTGGCTACCAAAGGTTATGACGGATTGATTTATTCCATTGGATTTCTGGTAGGCTGGCCTCTGATCATGTTTCTGGTGGCCGAGCCCTTAAGAAATCTTGGGAAATATACCTTTGCCGATGTGGTCGCCTTTCGTCTGAAGCAAAGGCCTATCCGCATCGCCTCTTCCATCGGATCCCTACTGACGATTTGTTTCTACCTGATTGCCCAGATGGTCGGAGGAGGGAGCCTGATCAAGACTTTATTCGGAATAAAATATGAATATGCGGTAATCCTGGTCGGCGTAGTAATGATGGTCTATGTGCTCTTCGGCGGAATGCTGGCGACCACCTGGGTGCAGATCATTAAAGCCGTTCTGCTTCTGGGTGGTGCAACCGTTCTGGTTATACTTACCCTGGCGCAATTTAATTTCAATCCTGTAAATCTGTTCGATCAGGCGGCCAGCATATACGGAGATGCAGTGCTGACACCAGGAGGTTTTGTTTCGAATCCCTGGGATGCCTTGTCACTGGGGCTCGCGCTAATGCTGGGTACCGCGGGTCTGCCTCATATTTTAATGCGTTTTTATACAGTTCCCGATGCCAAGGCAGCCCGCAAGTCTGTTTTCGTAGCCACAGGATTTATCGGTTATTTCTATATTCTCACCTTCATCATTGGCTTTGGCGCCATGGTGGTGGTGGGCCGCGATGTGATCACACATTTTGACAAACCGGGAAATATGGCAGCTCTGCTTTTGTCGGAGGCTCTGGGAGGAAGCATGTTCTTAGGCTTTATCGCCGCCGTTGCTTTTGCAACCATTCTTGCCGTTGTGGCCGGACTCACTTTGTCGGGCGCATCCACGCTTTCTCACGATCTTTACCTGAATGTATTTAAAAAAGGAGTTTCGGACGAAGCCGGAGAGGTGAAAGTGGCCCGAGCTGCAACCCTTGGATTGGGTACGATCGCCATTCTGCTCGGACTTGCTTTTGAAGGCGAGAATGTGGCATTTATGGTGGGTCTGGCATTTGCCATTGCAGCCAGCGCTAATTTTCCATCCCTTCTTTTATCCATTCTCTGGAAGAACTTTACCACGCTGGGTGCGACCTGCAGTATTGCGACCGGCGCCATTCTTTCGCTGGTCCTGATAGTTCTGAGTCCGACGGTATGGGTAGAAATTTTTAAAAATCAGGAGCCGATATTTCCCCTAAAAAACCCTGCCCTTATTTCCATGAGTGCCGCGTTTATTGTGGGTATTGTCGTATCTCTCTTAAAGAAGGAAAAGGAAGCCGCAGAGAAATTCGAGCAGGAAAAGGTAAGGACCTATCTGGGTGTTGGTTCGGAGTAGACCAGGACGTATAAACGTCATGGCGAGACAAATGATATTAGCTAATAGGGAATCAAAAATCGTTTGTGGGATTCTAATTTAATGGAAGGCCGAAGCAATCCCCTGGATTAACAATATCTAGCAAACGGATTGCTTCGGTCTTCCATTAACAAATGTGCCAGTTTAGTAAGGTAAGCTTTTAAAATAGGTGGTTTGCCTCGCAATGACGCGTCATGCTACTTTTCTCCCACTTCCTCCCTTCCCTTTTTTCAATTTTTTTCTTAAATTGTATATACCCCGTGCAGATTTTGCTTCATTACAATAAATTTTAGTTTCATGCAGGATTTCGGCATCATAGCTCTTATTATTTTACTGGTGAATGTAGTAGTCTCTTATAAAGGACTTAAAAGCCACAGCTATTTTGATAAGTATTCGTTCCAGGTAGATAAAATCTTAATAAATAAGGAATACAGAAGGCTGATTACCTCGGGTTTTCTTCATGTAAGCTGGACACATCTACTCTTTAACATGGCCAGTTTCTATTGCTTCAGCTTTGCACTCGGGGCAGAATTCGGCATCGCAAAATTCCTTTTGATTTATTTCTGCAGCCTGATTGGAGGAAATTTATTCTGTCTTTACATCCATCGAAATCATGGAGATTACAGTGCAGCCGGAGCTTCGGGCGCTATCAGTGGGTTGATCTTTGCGTCCATTGTTATTTTTCCGGATATGGAAGTTGGAATGCTGTTTCTTCCGATTCATATTCCCACATGGATCTATGGGCTGACCTATGTACTGATTTCCATTTATGGCATCCGATCACAAAGCGATAACATCGGGCATGAAGCCCACCTGGGCGGAGGACTGGTGGGCCTGTTGATTGCTATCGGGCTTGAGCCAGGTTCTGTTGTCCATAATTATCTGCCGATTCTTTTAATTGTTATTCCTTCCGCCGTCTTCATTTATTTCATCCTTACCAAGCCTGCATTTCTGCTGGTTGACAATTACTTTCAGAAAAACCGGGAAATCTATGATGTTGACGATAATTATAATTATGAAAAACGCCTGGATGAAAAGGAGCTGGACAGGCTTCTCGACAAGATCCATCAGAAAGGCATTAACAGTCTTTCGAAGCGTGAAAAGGAAAAGCTGGAGCAGCTTTCCAGTGAAGCTAAATAAGTCATGAGGAGCTTCACTCTCTCATTTATTTTTTTCTCTCTTTTTTGTGTCTTTAAAATGGCCGCCCAGAGTCCTTCGGATACTACGCCAGATCAAAGCAGAATTGAAATTTACCTGGTAGAACGCGGCAAAGCAGACACATCGGGTGGCTGCCGGTATTGTTTTTTTCCAGAGACGACCGATCTGGCAACTACGCCTTTCATTGAAGATCATGAGATTATTGCATATCAGATTCTGGGAGATATTCACCGGCTTATTCTTTCTTCCTCCGCTTCAGAAAGATTGGCTTTGCTGAATGCTAACAGGGATTCATCGGGCATTTATGTAAGAAGAAGTTTTGCCCTGACGGTAAACAGGCAGCCGGTTTACGGAGGCTGGTTCAGATCAAGGTACCTATCGTTCCCGGTTGACTGGGTTACAATCAATACACCTTTTGACGAGGAGAAGACCGGAAGTCTGAGGGTAGACCTTGGGTTCCTTTTGGGTATTCCGAAGCAATATAAAGATCCAAGAATGAATGAAGCTTTATTCAAATCTCTTAGGGCCTCGGGTCGTCTGACTGGTTCCGATCATCTAACAGGTTTTTATCAGTTTACTGACAGTATCTGCAAAAACAATAATAAGCCGAAGAACAATGATCTGAAAGGATGCAAAACGTTTCGGATGCTTCTGAATCTCAAAGAGGATTCCACATTTGAATACAAAGATTTTTCATCCGGCTATGTAATTCCTGCCTACAGCGGATCCTGGAAAGTCAGGGCAGACTCCCTTATTCTGACAGGTCATCCCGGAGGAAAGAATCCTTATTCCTCTAATTTCAACTACAGAAAATACATCATTATCCACGACCAGCTGATGGTATACGAGGATTTTTCATTGCGGGAGATCCGGAGAAAGAAAAGGGGGCAATCGTTTTTTTTCAAAAGAGCCGTAACGGGTTTTGACAAATGATCAATTAAGAAGAGTCTCGCAAGGCCGGATAGGCAAATACCAAAAGCAACACTTCGAAAGCATATAAGCGAGGTAGAATGTGGCAGATTGTATCTTAAAATCACTATTATTGTCTTATATCAAACTGTAGTCCAGCCAACAGTATAAAAAACGGGGCATTCCGGAAAAGCCTATCTTCCTGTGATCTAACCTAAATTTTTTTATTATGAATTGGTATTTAGCAGTATTAAAAAAGTATACCGACTTTAATGGTCGTGCGAGAAGAAGTGAATATTGGTATTTCTTCTTATTCAATACTCTTATCAACGTGGTTTTGATATTAGTGGGTAAAGCAGTACTTGGAAATGATATTCTAAGGATTGTTTATACACTGGCAGTACTTCTTCCAAGTATTGGAGTAGCGATCAGAAGAATGCATGACGTAGATAAAAGCGGATGGTATGTACTTATACCCTTTTACAATTTTGTACTGGCATGTACAGAAGGAACCAGAGGTGATAATGAATATGGGCCTGATCCGAAAGAAAATCCTGGTGCTGAAGTAGTATAAGTTACGCGCAACATTCCGATTAAAAAAGACCTGAATAACTGCAGGTCTTTTTTTTGTACGGGTATTCTAATTTTGAAATTAGCCGTTCTTTAGTAGCTTGAGTCTTTATAGCTGTTTAGGCTATCATTGATCTTCAGGATTCTATGCTCTCTCTCAGGAAAATTATTCTATTGCTTTTTATTCTCATCCATCTTTCATGTAAAAAAGAAAAGGATGCTATTCCTGCAAGCATTCCGTTTCCTGCACACATCCCTTATTCGGCCGGCGTGATCCTTCCTTCCGATATCTCTTCTTCAGAGCTGGATAGGAGAACAGGCAACTTTTACACCTTATGGAAATCACGATACCTGAAGCCCGGCTGCCAGGCCGGAGAATATTACATTTACAGCAATGTGGAGCAAAGCGGGGTGACTGGTTCCCTCGGTGAAACAATTTCCATTTCCGAAGGTCATGGTTATGGCATGCTCATTATTTCATTGATGGCGGGCTATGACCCGAAGGCAAAGATTTTCTTTGACGGACTTTATAAATTTTACCGGCATCATCCAAGTAAGAATAACAATCGGCTCATGGCCTGGAATCAGGTAAAAGGATGTGTGGACAATCCCGATGCCGGAAATGATTCTGCCACCGATGGTGATCTTGATATTGCCTATGCGTTGTTGCTGGCCGATAAGCAATGGGGCAGTAACGGAGAAATTAATTACCTGCATGAAGCATTGGAAATGATCAATGCCATTATGGAGCAGGAAATGAATCAATCCTCTTTTTCTGTAAAGCTGGGAGATTGGGCGGATCTCTCAAGCGGAGTTTCCTATGATACCAGGACTTCGGATTTTATGACCGGGCATTTCAAAACTTTTTATAATGTTACAGCAGACCCCCGTTGGAACCTTGTTATCAATCAATGTTACAATACCACGAATACCACTTTTGTTAATTATAGTCCGCAGACAGGCCTTCTGCCCGATTTTTTGCAGTACTCAGGCGGGCAGTACATACCCGCCCGGCCCAATTACCTGGAATCGGAATTTGATGGAGATTTTAGTTACAATGCCTGCCGCACTCCCTGGCGATTATCTATGGATTTTATAGTGAATGGAGATGGCAGAGCATTGGCGCAGATTAATACCATCAATAGCTGGATCCGAAATTCTGCCAGTGAAAATCCGGAAAATATTATGGCTGGCTATGACTTATCAGGGAACAAGCTTCCACCTGGCAACGACCATTCCCTGGCATTTACGGCTCCGTTGGCGGTTGCAGCCATGACTGGAACTTCTAATCAGCAATGGTTAAATGATGTAACCGGTAAACTCCTAAACACATCACTGGATGACGATGAGTATTATGGGAATTCAATCAAAATGCTTTGCCTTATCGTAGTCTCCGGAAACTGGTGGGCACCTTATTAAATCCCGATGAAAAAGACACTTCTTTTTTCCTTTATGAGTTTGCTGATTGCATATTCCTTCGCGCAGTCGAATTACTCATACAGCATTAAGCTTAGCCCTCTCCCGGTGTTTGCCGAATATTCCGATCAGCTCAGCTATTTCAATCAGCAAAGCCGCATCGGACTTACCTTCGAAAAAAATGTAAATCGAAAGGCTACGCCTTTTTTTACAGTGAGCTATGTCGGGCCCGTGGGATACTGGACCTATCTGAGAGGAGGCATTCATGGATACAGATTGCATGGTGTGGGCTTAGCTGCGGGAATTAAAATTTATCAGCACGAAGCTTTGCAGGGAATTTATCTTGCGCCTGTGCTTCAATATGCTTTTTATACTAAAAGAGATCCTAATCTGGATAAAGCGATAAGGACACAGGTGCAGGAACTGACCCCTGCTTTGCTGGTAGGAAAGCAAATCATTTTCCCGAAAGGTCTTACAGTGGATCTTTTCACAGGTATGGGCCTGATCGGGCGTCGCTATAAAGATATAGCCGATGTGGATTTTTCCAGGCATTACACATTTGGTATCAGGCCATTTCTGGGAATGCAGATCGGGTTCAGTCAGAAGAAGGCGGAATAATGGATTTTTATAAACGAAGGCTTCGCCTCATTTTATAAACAAATAGCCCCCGGCCAGCCCTGTTTGTGAACGGGGGCTATTTGTTAATCGCCGAAAGAAAGATCCAGGCTGTTTATCACAGCCACGATCAGCAGTACTAGAAAGAGCGCTGCCACAAGCAATACGCCCAGAATAATGAGAACGACCTTGGTGGCATCATCCATACTGGATTGCCTGATTTCGTGTCTTTTTAAGACAGACTTTATTCTTTTAGCCACCAGCTTTTCCTTTAGAGAAAGCGGCCTTGCAGGGTCTTCTTTTAGTGTTGCCTGCGGACTTGCTTCAGAGGCCGCTTTCCGGCCAGCAGCATAAGAATGATTCACAAAAGCACTATTCATAAGAAGAAAGAGTGCGATAAAAGCAGATTGGACTATGTTTTTCATAACGATCATTGTTTTGTGATACACAATAATCGTTAACACGGGTTTCAGTTCTCTTGACTTTTGTCAAGAAATGCCATTTGGGCTTCCGCCTTTCTTTAAGTTCCAATTTATTACGGATTAATTCCCCTTATTCATCAATAAAATGCTCGGCATGCAGAACATTTTTTTAGCCGGTGCGTTTATAGAACTATGAAGCGCCACGAAACCATTTGTTTCAATATCAAGACAGCCTGGCATGCCATTTCCAGGATGTATAACGACCAGGGGCAGGTACACGATTTAAGTACTTCTGTGGGTTATGTGCTTCTGAACATTGATATTCAGAACGGCACACCCGCCACAAGGATTGGTCCTATGATCGGCATGGAAG
>JBJMLY010000125.1:0-10865 GCA_045805025.1 Cytophagaceae bacterium
CTGAGCGTCCGGTGATACTTCCTGTCTGCTGCCAGGTCGTGAAACCATCGGCGTTCGCGATGGAATACCCTGTGGGTAAAAATGCCCCCTCAAACGTTTCTGACAGCGGCACCGCTGTTCCGCCCACCGTGATGTAGGCGGTTTTTGTCATGGTATTGGAACCATTGGCGTTGGTCGCAGTAAGCGAAACCGTATAAGAGCCCGTGCTGTTATAGACAATTCCAGACGGATTCTGCGAAGTGGAAGTGGCCGGTGTTCCTCCGGTAAAAGTCCAGCTCCAGGAAGTTGGTGCATTTGTACTCAGGTCGGTGAAGTTTGCAGTAGCTGGCGCATTACAGAAAGAGGTTGGAGTACCTGAGAAATTGGCAATCGGCGGATTGGTACAGCTAAAACTGGTCATACCCGTTTTTCCGCAGCCGGTATAGGTATTAGAATGCCCCATCACATACAGGCCGCCGGCGATATCTTTGGAAGGGCTCAACGTCCGGTTGTTTGATCCTGTGGTGATGGCATAGTGCATCACCGCTCCCAGCGATATGACATGCCCCAGCTGGTGGTTATGGCCCAGCTCATGGAGTGCTACCGATTCGAAATCGGAAGTTCCACCGGGTTGTGCCGCTGCATTCGATCCGAAATACCAAGTTGTTCCATCGGTTCCATCTCTTTTAAAAACAATATCGATGTCGGAAACAAACCAGTTGGTGGCCCCGCTGCATCCTGAATACCAGCTGGTAGCTCTTCCCAGCACACCAGATGGAAGAGGTGCGGCATCGTTATCAAACATAACCACGTTAACTCCGTCATTTGCCGGAGTACCCACGGCGGTATTACCAGCTCCGACGAGCACATTAAAGCCTGTGTTGCAGTTCCAGTTGCCAAGTGCCGAAGCGAAGCGTGTCTTGGCATTGGCATGGCCGTCAAAGCTGACTCCATTGTTGGCTGTAGCAGTACTGTATAGATATGTATGTCCGCCCAGACCGTTAAAATTAATCAGGTTGGGCTCATATTGAACGTTTGAGCTGGTGACATTGATCTGCGCATAGGTAATGGTAAGCGTACCAGCGCTGACCACACTTTCGGCGGTAGGATTGGTAACGGTAATCTGACCTGAACCCGCTCCGTATGGAACTTTAACCTGTATCTGTACATCTGACCAGGACACAATATTGGATGCGAGTATGGAAGCCAGATAAGTAGCTCCTCCGTTATCGGCATTTTTAAACTGAATATTTGCTGATCCGCTGAAGCTTGCCCCGAAATTTGTACCATTAATAGTTAAAACAGTACTGGTTCCGGACGTAACGGTTGTAGGAGAAAAACTTGTAATGGTGGGTGTGGCCGTTATTCTGTATAAAGTCTTCGCGTTGACATTGAATGGTTCAACCTCGGTATAATTTTTTCCGATAAGATTTACAAGCAAAGGATAAAGCTCTGAAGAAATGTTGCTGTATACATCAAAAGGTCCTGCGGCAGATTTTGTAATCAAATCATATTCGATAAATCCCTGCTCGGCCGCTACAGGTTCGTAGGCGCCGGTCCTGTTTTTTTTCAGAAAGAGTATTCCTTTGGCTGATTTTTCCAGGTGAACTTCCGGCTCTGCCACCATCATCTGATCATCGATCACACCCCCCAGTGTGACCACATTGACAGAATTTCCTGAAAATCCTTTAAAATATTTAAAAACGGTGAATCTGCTCACAGTAAGAATCAGTGTATGGTCTGAATTCCAGGTACAATAGGAAGAATCCATGCGGCCCTCGGCTACGATTTCTGACTCCAAAACTCTTTCCTGAAGACTGACAGGTTTTTGAAAGCATTGTGAATAGCCTGATAATGAAATGCTAAGCAAAACCAGCAGCGATAAAATTCTAAACATAAGGGAAAGCAATAGGAGATTGATGTTTTACAGTACGATAAAATTATCAAAAAGATTCAACTTCTGCCTCATAAACAGACTTGAATTCCTGTAAATGACTCATCTTATTTAAAAAGATTCCTGATTTTTAAGATCTTCTCTCTCCTGTTCCGATTTCTTTCTGTATCTTCCTTTTATTTTTACACTCCACGCATCTTTACACTCAAGGTCCTAATCAGCCATTAGTAAGCTTGGAACATAAAGTCGATTGATGCCAGAAATAAAACATATATGAAAAAAGCATCCTTTATAATTCTGATTTCAATGATTGGCCTGCTAAGTCAGGCGATCGGCCAGACGAAAAATTCAACGGTAGAAATCACTACGACGGATATCACACTGAATCCCAATTTAAAATCCGATCAGATCAGTGTATTTGGAATAAAACTGGGCATGTCTAAAGCAGATGTCAATAAACTTCTGAAAGATAATTCCAGGCTTTATTATTATGTGGATGAAAAACACACGACCCAAGATCACCGGATTTATGTATATGACAAGGATGAGCAGGGCGAAAAGAAAAATTGCATTCTCTATTTAATATGGGCAGACAATTCGAACAAGCTGACTACTATTACCTTTTTTGAAAATTTCGCGCCCTATCTGAAGGGTACAACAGCGGCACTTTTAACGTTTGACCCCCTTGATCCGGATTCAAAAATTTCCAAAGACTATTTAGGGAAGCCCGACTCGTCGAAGGTAACGCTGGATGTGGCAATCATACATCTGAAGCATACCACGTATTATTACAAAGCCAAAGGCATTCAGTTTACCCTGAAGGAATCGGATGGAGAGAAAACGAGTGTGTTTCAGTTTTATTTGTGAGCATATATTGTTATGCTGAGCACTTACAGTATAAACTCCGTCGAAGCATTGCTGTTATAGAGAAAAACCTTCGACTCCGCTCAGGCTGACATAGCCACCTCGTCGAGTTATTCATACCGGATATCATCCAGCCAGAAGGAATATGTTTCGCCGATGCCTCCCAGATACATGATAAAACCTGTCTTGATACAGCGCAGGTCCATATTAGTCAGATCGATCTCGTATTTTTTCCACTCTTTTGTCAGGGTGAATTTTTCCGACTTCTTACCTGTATCAAAAAATGGCTTGTCGTTACCGATCATTCCCAGTCCGAAAGTACCCGTGATATCTTCGTGCGTAGCTTTAGCCCAGAAAGTCAGCTTTTTTGCCCCCATTAAATTATAGCCTCCGGCCCTGTCACCCCAGTCATCGGGAGGATCAACGAAAGCAAGGCCGTACCAGCCTCCGGAATTGCTGTAGGTAACTTTATACGAGGCCTCTCCCGAATGCTTCTGATCATGGCTTTCGCCATCCACTTTCAGGTATTGAAAATCACCCATGTAGCCTGAAGGGACGTATGGAAATTGTTTTCCCTCTTCATAGAGATAAAAAGGCAGCGTGACCTTTGCGCCAGGTATCAGTCTTTCGGTGCCTCTGCCATTATCGATGACAAAAGAGGTTTGAGCAATACCCAGATTGTTATAAGTATCTTTCACAAAAACATATACTTTGATAAGTCCGTTTTCCCGTGGCACTTCAATCTCGTAACCGTTTTTCAGGTCTCCGCGGAAATTTAATTTATTGATCTGGTCTCGTCTGACTCTGCTTCCCGTACGCTGGTTATAATGAAAGCTGATTTGCAGGGAATCATTTTCAGCGTCTTTTACCTGAAGCTTTATTTTTACCCATTGTCCGAATGGCTTATTCTGTTCGCTCATACCGAATTCCAGAATGTCCGGAATATTATTCACCGGCTTTTTTCCGGTATAAGCTTCCCGAGTCGCCCAGTAGGGCGGCCGGTAACAGTTATCGAAATACATATTGAGCCATACAGAACCATGATCATTCCCATTGCCGTAGTGAAATACAAACAGGCCAATGCATGCGGGTTTACTGGCGATCCATTCTTTATAACCTTTAGCGATCACATCATACTTCTGCCTGTCATTGGGTTCCAACAGAAGTCCGTTCGCATCGGGCTTTGCTTCCCATTCCCCGTTTACACCATACTCGCAGATCACATAGGGTTTGTCAACACCCAGCTTACTCATTTCATCCGGGATCTGGTTAGCGCCTCCTCCATATACGTTAATGCCATAAATATCCAGCGAAGGCACATATTCTTTCCACCATTTCCAGTCGAACGTCCAGGCTGAAACCGCGGCGACTGCATGCTTCGGATCTTCTTTTTTAATAGCCTGGATCAGTTTTTCCAGGAACTGCGCATAAGCCTTTTTCTCGGGGTCCGTGGCTATATTAAGGGTAACCTCATTTCCAACGCCGAAGAAAAGAAGAGCAGGATGATTCTTATACTGAGCGACAGCCTTCAGGGCGTCGTTGTGCATATCTTCAAGTCCTTTTTTATCCTGCAGGTAATTGAAATTATCATCTCCCTCCATACTCGGTCTTCCGTGCCGGAGCCAGATCCCTACCATCACTTTAATTCCATAGGCATTGGCGCTGTCGAGCAGAAGCTGGGTTTCTTTTCCTGCTCCCCAGGTACGGATTGTATTTACACCAATGAATTTCAGATCCCTCATATAGGCTCCGATATTATCCTTTGTGAAAGGTCTTCCGAAGGTCGCTCCTTTAATAATATAGGGCTGTCCGTCTACATAGACATGCCAGGCTCCATTCTCTTTTTTTACCGTCGTTTCTGAAGCATAGGCATTTAGCTGGAAAGCCTGAATTAAACTTAGAAGCAGGATAGAATAAATCGTTACTTTCATACAGAAGCTTATCGGCGTTGATACTCAGGTAATATGCCAAATGATCCTTGAATTGAAAATTTTCCGGATAAGAAAAATAGTTAACTAGCCCGATTGTGGCCCCTTAAATAGCCTTGATTTTACGCTTAAAAATCCATGAAAAGGCTCTGGATTTAAAAAATGGCAGGATCTGTATTTTAAGCGCTTCCTTTATTTAATAAGATAATCCAATCATGGCATAAGGGAGATCAGGGAGAATATTAAATAGATCAGAAATTTTAAACTAAAAAAGCCGCGGCATAATTGCCGCGGCTTTGGAATACTGTCTTATATCAAAATTATTTTTTTACTTCAAACGTTTCCGTTCTCATCATACTATGCTCTTCGCCCGCCAGCACCAGCTGTGTTTCGGTGAGCTCGTTAACATCTTTGGAAACTTTGGTTTTATCGGCCAGCTCAAGTTCAAGCTTCTTTCCATCTTCGCTCAGGCTCCATTTCCCGTCTTCCTTTTTACCATCCTCGGTACGACTGAAGTTTCCATCTGGTTTAAAACTGTATTCCAGCGAGATCATATCCCCGCCTATTTCATTTCCGCTCAGATTGAGCTTTGTCGCTTTCCAGTCTTTGCTCAGAAGCTCTGACTTCTTCTTTCCGCAGGAACTCATCGAGCATACCAAGAGGATAAAAATCAGGGTAAAAAAATGTCTGTAATTTTTATTCATAAGTGAAGTGGTTTTTCTTAAATCTAAATACAATATCCATGAAAATCAACCGGTCCGGCCGTGATTTATAACAAAATTTAACATTCCACAAATGAACGGGTTATACAGCCGACTATCATTTTTCACATATGCTGATCCGCTTTCCACTATATTTCAAAGTCGTCGTCCTGCTGCTCGGAATATTCCTGTTCTTTTATTGCCTGAACATCGCCAAACACATCGTTGTAATTTTCTCTCTGGCCGGACTTATATCCATTCTTCTTCTGCCTCTGAATATGCGGCTTGAACGATTGAAAATTCCCAGAATGGCTTCCATTATTATCTGCCTGGTTCTTATGACCCTGCTGCTTGCCCTGCTTGGTTTTTTTATCTATTCACAGATGCTTCACTTTATCGGCGATTTCGATCTGATCATTCAGCGGCTGACCGACCTTATTCACCGTTCGGCAGATTTTTTTGCCGATAATTTCGGTACGGACAGACAGAAGCATGAACAGTGGATTAAGGAGTCGGTTTCAAGTCCTCTGAAGAGAGGCAGCTCCGTATTTACGGCAGCACTTTCCTTTACGACCAGCACGGTTTCGATCCTAGGACTGCTGCCGGTCTTTATTTTCTTCATGCTTTATTACAGGGATTTTTACAAGGAATTTCTTTTGAAGCTGTTCCACAACGGGTCTCATTCTCAGGTACAGCAGATGGTCGACAAGATCGAGGTAGTCGTGCAGAATTATCTGCTGGGCGTGCTTATTGTCACCACGATCATTTCTGTCATGAATATCATAGGCCTTTCTTTGCTGGGCGTAAAATATGCGTTCTTCTTCGGCATACTGGCCGGCATACTCAACATCATTCCTTATGTGGGCGTATTTATCGGTTCTTCTCTTCCAATTCTTTACACCTATATTACCGGAGGTTCACTTTGGCAAACACTCGGGGTCGTGATCGTCATGTGGGCCATTCAGTTTACGGAAGGCCATTTCATCACACCCAATATTGTGGGTTCACGAGTAAGCCTTAATCCCTTCGCTGCCATTATCGCGCTGATTATTGGCGGTCAGCTTTGGGGGCCCGTGGGAATGGTTTTATTCATCCCTTATACAGCTGTTCTAAAAGTCATTTGCGATTCAGTCGAACCACTTCAGCCTTATGGTTTTCTGCTGGGTAACCCAGGCAAAACACAGAAATTAAAGAAAGACAAATCCCTCAACCCTATCCTCTGATTATCAGTACATTTCGCATTAATTTTTAATGCGAATTTCCGCTCTGTCATCTACTGATGCGTAACAATTCAATTTTTGCGGGGGTTAGAACTATATACACCGTGGGTTGATCAATTATGAGAGCTATTTACAAGAACACATCATACAAAAGAATTTTCTTTTTATCCATCATTATATTCATCTCCATCAACGGCTGCATGCTGGAAGGCAACGATGCCAGGAAGCGTAACGGAGCGATGGTCAAAATCAAAGAAGATTCCAGTATCGTCACTGCCGCTGTCGTATCTGCACCTGATACCAGCATACTAAAAACAGAAACGGAAGAAGATGAAGAATTCGATATCGATCAGATTGTCGGTTACATCTACAAGGACTATTCTGAAAAGCAGAAAATAAATATTGATCTGGACCAGATCAAAAAACGTAAGAAGCTGATTGCGCTGACGGGCTATAGCTATACCAGCTATTTTATTTATAAGGGAACGCCCATGGGCTACGAATACGATCTGCTTAAAATGCTGGCCGACGACCTTGGCGTGGAGCTGGAAATTGTCATCGTAAACGACATGGACGAAATCTTCGATATGCTGAACAGGGGCGAGGGAGATATCATCGCCGACAATCTCACCATCACTAAAGAACGTGAGGAGCTGGTAAACTTTACAATACCGCATAACCTTACCCGCCAGATGCTGGTACAAAAGAAACCTAAAAACTGGAAATATTTCGGTCCCGAACAGTTGGAAGCGCAGCTGGTAAGGAACCCGGTGGACCTGATCGGAAAAAATGTACATGTGCGTAAGGAGTCATCGTACTATGCCAGGCTTCATCATCTTTCCGATGAAGTGGGTGGAGACATCAATATTGTGGAAGCTCCGGGAGATATAGAAACCGAAGAGCTTATCGGCCAGGTAGCGGAAGGAAAAATACCCTTCACTGTGGCGGACGAAAACATCGCCATGATGAACAAGCCCTATTACCCCGACCTTGACTTCGGCACCCCGATCAGCTTCTCCCAGCGAATAGCCTGGGCAGTGCGATCTGATTCTCCGAAGCTTTTAAAAGCCGTCAACGACTGGATCAGCAGGATGAAAAAGGACCCTACCTATTATGTGATCTATGACAAATACCATAAGCCTCACAGGCTGGTAGACCATATGGTTAGCTGTGGCATTGCCGGGACCTGCGCGAGAAATCTTTCTCCCTACGATAAAATGATTATACAGCATGCCAAAGAAATCGGCTGGGACTGGAGATTGCTTGCCTCGCTGATCTATCAGGAGTCGCAGTTTGATCCGCAGGCGAAATCATGGGTAGGAGCAGCCGGACTGATGCAGCTGATGCCGATGACCGCCGAATCGTTCGGCGCCTCCAATGTGTATGATCCGGTGCAAAGCATTAAAGCAGGCACCAGCTACCTGAAATGGCTGGACGAATACTGGAAAGTGAAAGTGCCTGACCGGGAAGAGCGGATTAAATTTATTATGGCATCCTATAATGTGGGTCAGGAACATGTCGCAGATGCACAAAGGCTGGCCATCAAATACCATCGCAATCCGCAGAAGTGGGATGACAATGTAGCGTATTTTATACTTCAGAAATCCAAGCCTCAGTATTGTTCGGACCCTGTGGTACGCTACGGCTATTGCAGAGGCAGCGAGCCCTTCAACTATGTAAACCAGATCCTGGGTCGCTATGAACATTATAAGAAACTTATCCATAACGAAGGATAGGCAAACAATTTAAAAGGTTTTATAGTCATATAAGAAAGAAAAGAGGAGTTGAATTTTTATGTCACAGGTACACCCATTAATCGTACATTTTCCGATCGCGCTGATCATTACTGCGTTTGTATTTACGTTCATAGGACTATTTTACCGCAGAGGATTGTTTAAAGAAGTCGTATTCTGGAACCTGGTCATTGGTCTCATGGCCACCGGATTCGCGATTTATACGGGTCTGATGGAAGAAAAAAATATTGCCAATCCCGACCAGCATCTGAAAGAGATCATGGAAGCTCATAAGCGGAATGCTTATATCATCTGCGCCTTTCTGCTGGGACTAACCGTCTGGATGGGTATGCGAAAAAAAGAGATGCGACTGATGGAATATATGGCCTGGACGGCCTTCCTGATGATCGGTTCCGTATCCATCGGGTATCAGGGATATTCCGGCACTCAAATGGTTTTTAAAGAAGGCACAGGAATTAAAACGCACAACAACGCCGCCAAGCTGCCGGCCAAGGTCAGTCCGGAGGAGGATATTTTTTAGAAAGTGTTAAAGTTAATGCCTGTGGGTCATTGCGAGGCGAATACCCCATTGATCATAGATATAAAATTGAAATTCTAATTAAGAATAAGTTATGTAATGCCGAAGCAATCTCATGGTCAAAGAACATAGCCAACGGATTGCTTCGGCATTATATTTAACAGCTCTAGAGTAAATTCTCATTGTTTCTCTTTAACAATTTGTTGCTTGCCTCGCGATGACGTTTTATTGTTGATCAACTTAATTTGACGAGCTAATAAAATTTGTCTTACTTTAACCGATGAAAAAATTTCTATTCCTCTTACTGGCTGCTTTTATTTCCACCAATCTCCAGGCCAAAAAGTTCAAAGGGGCCGAGGTAAGGACCAACGAATCATTTTTATATGGAAGATTCGAAGTTAAAATGAAATCTTCACAGGCCAGCGGCATGCTGATTTCCTTTTTCACCTTTTATGACGCTCCGGATTTTGCTCAGAACTGGAATGAGATTGACATTGAAATTTTAGGAAGATATACCAATGAAGTGCAGTACAACGCCATTGTCGGCGCTCATAAAATGAATGAGCACAGGCAGGTGCTGGACTTCAATCCCCATGAGGCATTTCATGTTTACTCCTTCGACTGGACTCCTGAGTATATTGCCTGGTCGGTAGACGGCAAAGAATTGTACCGGCAGACCGGCGAGCATATTGCCGAAATGAACAAGCCCCAGAAAATTATGATGAACATCTGGTCTTCTTCCTACTGGGCCTGGACAGGTGCATGGGAAGACCCAAAGTTGCCTTTATACGCTTCATACGATTATGTGAAGTATTCAAAATACGATGTCGCTAAGAAAACTTTTACTCTTTCCTGGACTGACGATTTTGATAAATTTAATTCCGGAAGATGGTCTGCTGCTTCCCATACCTTTGATGGCAATACGGCCGAATTTTCTCCTGAAAATGTGGAAGTGAAAGGAGGCTTTTTATACCTGATGCTCAGCAAAAATGAACCGGTGAACAATGAGACGGCAGAACCCATGAATTCATCCTCACCCGCCCACAAAGAAATAATCTCGGGAATTATTGAGTCTTCCGCGCTGGTACGACTCACCTTTGCCCAGGATATTTACCGGCCTACGGCAGCAAAAGCCAATTATAAAATTGAAGGTGCCGAAATTATAAAAACCAAACTGCACGCAGATCTTCGTACCCTTGACCTAACCGTTACCGGACTGGAAGCAGGAAAAGAATATGTGCTGAAATTTAGCGAAACAACAGGTGAACCGCAGGAAGTGGTTTTGAAGTGGAAATAAGCTAATAAGTTAATTAGCTTACCCTGATCCCCATTACGAGAATATCGTCGATCTGGTCGTAGCCATCTTTCCATTCGTGGAAGACTCTGGTGAGCGTCTCTTTCTGTGCTGACATACTTTCCTGGTGAATCTCCATCAGCAGTTTGTTAAAAGTTCCCAGCATAAACTTTCTTCGCTGAGGTCCTCCGAACTGATCGGCAAAGCCGTCGGAAAAAATATAAAGCATATCGCCCTGCTCCACTTTGATCACATGATTGGTAAAATAATTCCGGATGCCGTTGGACGTATTGCCGATCGACATGCGGTCGGCGCGGGTTTCCATGAGTTCCCCTTTTCTGATAATGTATAAAGGATTGTATGCACCTGCATATTGCACCTCCATTTTGTCACGGTCAAGCGCAATGAGGGCTATATCCATCCCATATTCGCCGTCCATAAAGTCGTTGCTGGTAGAAAGCGTTTCGTTCACACGCTTATTTACTTCTGTCAGGATTTGTCCGGGCCTGCTCAGCCCCATTTCCTTGACCACCTGATTAAGGATGTTATGGGCCAGGATAGACATAAATCCTCCGGGTACTCCATGTCCGGTACAATCCACCGCCGCTACCATGACGATATTTCCTTTCTGGTGTATCCAGTAGAAATCTCCGCTGACGATGGCCTTGGGTATGTACATGATAAAGTGCTCCTTGAGGATCATGCCGGCGATGC
>JBJMLY010000126.1:0-3081 GCA_045805025.1 Cytophagaceae bacterium
AGAAATTGTGAATAAGATCGGTTTGATTCATGGAGTTTACTCAGGCTATTTCAATCGTTTTTTCTGCTTTCATATTCCAGCTTGGGTATGACTCGGCAAGTTTAATTTCCAGCCTTATTTTAAAGCTGCAACCTTTCTCTCTGGCCGTTTGCGCACTGGTGATTCCGTATGTTTCCAGCGATTGGAGGATATCAATGTCACGGAAGTAAAAATGCACCGGTTCGCCCTGTTTGTCAGGAAGAGGAACAGGGAAGTCACAAAGGTTGATCTCATCAATGCAGACCCCATTCTTGTCCGTCATAAAAAGAAAAGTGCCTCCAGAAACTCTTGAATACATATCGTGCTCGTCCGAGCGGTCTTCCTTCAGGAGGATTTCTTTTCCATCAATCACAGCCAGGAAACTTGCTGTATATCCAGTAAGGGTATTATCTCCGCCAGAATGATTCGTAATCCAGAATTGTCCCTTATGTCCTGGATCTTTAATTGGGAAAGGAGATTCTACTCGGGTTATGTCTATATCGAAAGCATTTTCATTGATGTTTAGCATAGAGTAACAGAGTTAAAAAGTGGAATGGATTGTTATAAGCTAATATACTAAGATTGGAGGAAATAAAAACAATGGCATCTTCATGTAAAAGATGCAAAAAGATATTATTCTTTTTGTCATCCTGAAGAAGGAAGGATCTGGATTACAATGTAACGCTCATGATCGAATTTAATCTTTTAGGACGACAGATTCCCACCCATCGTATTGGCCTTTTAATTCTTTTGCCTTTTTTCTCAAGCCCAGTGTAAGCTTAAGCAAGGATTCCGGATCAACCGGATCTGTTCTGGAAATCTTCAGCTGGTAAGGTTGTTCTGATTCTTTCAGGTATTCCTTACTTACAACGATGAATTTTTCCTGTTCCGCATAGCGGATAAAAGCATCACGGTCTTTGAGTGTTGAAAAATACAGCCAGTGGTCAATAGGTCTTGCTTTAATTAGCTTATCTCCGGCAGCGCTTAAGCGGTCGAGTACTTTGGAGTTGTTCATAAATTCCAGTGTTTCTTCATTGGGATATAGAAAGCGGAGGTAGGCGTCCCAGGCGGTGTCGGCTGTTATGCCAATTTGGTATTTGTACGGTT
This sequence comes from Cytophagaceae bacterium, assembly GCA_045805025.1. Taxonomy (GTDB): domain Bacteria; phylum Bacteroidota; class Bacteroidia; order Cytophagales; family Cytophagaceae; genus DATMOV01. The sequence goes on from JBJMLY010000126.1 coordinate 1,126, forward strand.
TAAACTTCTCTGTATAGAGATTTTCCAGTTTTTTTCGTATGCCGAGCGTGTCGTGCAGATAAAGATAATCAAGTCTTTCGCATCCGTGTGTGAATGATCCGGCGTGCTCGTATTTTGTAATGCCGGCCATGGTTTCTATAACCTGATCTGAAATTTCATACAGCTTGTCAAATTCCTTTTTATAGGGAAATCCATCTTTGTCGCAGGCCGTATAGGTAACACCCGTGATCAACAGGTAGGGCAGCTCCTTTTTGGGTGCTGACCGTATGAGGTCCATATTTAAGATCGTGGATCCGGGGCCATCATCATACCGGGCTAAGTATACTTCCCAGTTTCCGCTTTGGGCGCAGGTGAGCAGCCTGCCTGTTAAAATAAAAAGAAAGATTAAGGCAATTCTCATAGCGACTTATTTTAATTCGTTCAGGATTTTTTTCAATTCTTTTCTTTGCGTCTCAGACAATTTTTCATGTTGAAGAGCCCAGAAGCAATAGGCTTTCACGAGCTCATGCTGCGTGCAGTTGCTGGCCATTGACCAGGTGAGGGAATTGAAGATGGCATTATTCACCGCTTTTTGCCGGTCGGCATCTGTTTTTTGGGATTTCTTGTATTTATCAAGATCTCCCTCGTATTTTTTGTAATCCAGTGTTTGAATTAATTTCTGAATAGGCTTATAACTTCCGCTGGCCAGGAATGTCGCCCAGAGCATGTCGAGCTGGGAGGCATCTGTGATTTCGCCATAGGGATCGGGCAGAGGACTATCTTTTATGCTCATATAAGCCTCCGAAAAACCTCCGTCAAGCTTGTCAAAAAAATCCTGAGGTCCGATACCTGAATAGTGAAGAAGGTAGATTAGGTAGATTTTTGTTTTGTCGTCCTCTTTTTTAAAACTCTCCAGTACCTGTGGCAGAAGGAATTGATTGTTTCTGAATATTTCGAGTATGACACTGAACATGGGCAGGAAGCTTGATTCTTTTTCCGAAAATTTGCTATGCGCATAAAATATATAATGAGCGAGTGCCTTTTCTGGATTGGGTTTTTCATAATAGGTAGAAAACCATTCAGAGAAAGAGTCATCATCTTTTACCTTGAATTTATCATAAGGAGGTAAAGCTTCCAGAGAAAGTTCAGAGCTGATCGTTTTGGTCTTTCCTGAAACTTTATCGGTAAGTATCATTTCAATTTTGTAGGTGCCCAAACTGTCTTTGTCCTCAAAGCTGATTTTTAGCATGCTGTCGCTCATTTGCAGGTCTTTGGTGTTTGACACTTTCCGCTTGAGGAGAGGTAGATTTCCCTGAAAGAAATAATCGGAATTATCCGGTTTTACTATTCTTACCGAATATTCTGCATCGGAGACGCCCTGAGCATCAATGCCGAAATCGCAGGCTATTGCTGCGATAAAAAAGAATTGGCCCCGATAAACCGTGTTGCACGCGGAGAGTCGGGGGGTAGTGGAGCCTGCCGTATTATTCCATTTTTCCTTGAAAGAGTAGTCAATGGTTTTCAGGAGCAGGCCTTCCAGCGCAAAGCAGTGAAAGGAAACGCTGATCAGAAAAATGGTAATCGCCTGTTTTATCATATATTTTAATAATTGATGTTTCTGTTTTCTATTGATTACTCTACTATAGCCCAGCCGCAGAATTTCAGTTTCGTTCTTTCCAGGTTTTTATTTTCAAGATCTGTCTTTTCCGGGATGATAAAAAAGGCAATGAGCATTCTGAAGCCAGGCTCCAGCAGTTCTTCTTTCTCTTTGGTTCGGATGACAATTGTATCAGTCATATACCCCGTGACATTTTTTGGCTTGTCGAGCTTTACCATGTACCAGTCGGGCTCTTTTGAAATAGTTATTCGCCTGATAATTTTTCCGCTTTCAGGAAGATACCTGGATGCGTAATCATTTTTAGTAAAGCGGGATATTTTTAATTCTGTCCCCACAATTTTTTCAAAATCTATCTGATG
>JBJMLY010000127.1:0-14896 GCA_045805025.1 Cytophagaceae bacterium
ACAATGCGCAGGTTGCGCTTGTACCATCCCGTTGCCAAGTCAGTATTTTCATACATCGCGTATCCATCGCCGGGTTCGAGGTTTGATTCCACGTCCCATTGGTAGTTCAACCGCGAGCGCTCAGGCGTGTTCAGGTAAGCCAGGTAATCTGAGACAGTCGAGTTCTTCAGTCGTTCTTCGTCTGCCTTGACCACTTCCTTGATCTGCTTGATCATCGGCCGCACTTCTTCCGGGTCGGGTGGCGCTGGAGTCTTCGCAGATACTGGTTTCTGTTTCGGTTCATGCTGTTCGCTGGGCTGCAGCCCGTTCGTCCACATATCGAAATCCACGGGCGATATCTGTTTCAAGCCCAGCTTTTTCGCCAGCGCGAAACCTATCTGGTCAATCTGGATAATTATAAATCGTCATTGGGTACATATACTCAAACAGATGATTTTGTGCCGCTGCTTTCTGCAGGAATTAAGGTGGGAGTTGCCTTCTGATATTTTATATCCTTAAATAAAAAAACCATTGAGTAATCAATGGTTTTTTTATTTAGAATGGCATCTTATTTTTATTTCATCTCTAAGGGTTGCAAATACATATATACAACTTCTTCTTTCTTATCAAAGAGTGAAATACAAATGTTTCCTGGGGTTCCTCTCATGCATTGTAAATGTCCGCCTTTAGCGCTCTTTTTGTCCACAGGGATTTTCTGCATCTGGGAAACTTCGCCTGCTTTGATGGTAGTCAGGCCGATGAAAGCATCATTCAGTGCGAAGTTGGAAGAAACAAGCAGTTTATCACCGGAGGGTAGAATAGTAACGAATGCATAATTAAACCATCCGAATTTATCAACTGCTTTTGCCATGGCTAGACCTGCATATCTGTTATAAGGATAGTAAACAGAAACTTTGGTATGCTCTTTTTCTATTAAGTTCAGGTTCGAAAGCTGGCCTTGTTTATCAAAGTTGAAGAACATAAAATCCATAATTTCAAAAGTTACCGGTTTCGCGTCATCATTGCATCCCATACATCCCATAAAGCGACCTGTGATCATGTCTTTCAGGGAACTGCTTACCAGTTGCATATTTTTTTGAAAAGTTTCAGAAATTACCTGGTAACCACCGTCTGATCCCTGAACTATATCCTGGAAATAGACTTTGGGCTTGCTTCCGATAGAAATCCCTTTTTTGCTTTTCTGCAATACCTGTTGAATACCATTGTCCCAGTCAATTTTATTATAACTGATTTTTTCTCCGGTAGGAGATAATTTCAGGAAGAATATTCCATCTGAATTGGTAGCATCCAGCTTTTCTCCTTCAAAATACATTCCGCCGGTAACAATGTTTTTATCCTTGTCAATCAGAAAGGCAGAGGGCTGTGCTGTGGCCTCGCCGTCAAACAGGGAATAATTAAACAGCTGATCACCGGTTGCATCCGATAAACATAAAAATTCAGCTTTCGCTTTTGATGAAACTATCGCAGGTCTTACATTCTGAATTACAATAATTTTATCTTCGTCAGATTCTACGGCATCCACCGTAACAAACCCTTTTTCAGGCATAAATCTTTTTTCCCATTGCGTGTTAAGATTTCTGTCCACCCGTTCCACAGAATAACCCCATTTTTTTTCTTTGATCGGTTTTACAATGTAAAAGCCTGAGTTGTTTGAAGGATAAACATCAGCAGTCGCAGCATATCTTTTTTCTTCGATGATATCTCTTCTTTTGATGATTTCTCCTTTAGCGTCAACAGTAACATATGTGATTGTTTTCTTTTTAACATCGTTAAATACAAAAAGAAAATCTTCTCCATTATATTCACTCCCATCTACACTGGAAGCTTTTGTGATAGTAATTGGTGTTTGCTTGATCAGCTTCAGGTTTATATCATAGATGGCAATGATAAAATTGATCATACCATCACCTGCCTTTTCATTTACATAAAATGTATAATAGCCCTGAGGCTCTTTCGTCATCTTATTGACAATAGGATAAACCCCGCGGTATTCATTTTTGCGGACATCCCGTATTTCAACTGACTGGCTATAGACAGCAGAATTTGCTGCTGCAAATGCCATAAAACAAAAGAATAATAAAGATTTCATCATAATGGTGGTTTAGGGTTGGATTAAAAATACTCTTCTTATTTTAAATATATTTCTATTTCAACCAATTTTCAGCATTTGTTTAGAAAATTTTTGAAACTAAATTTCAGATTTGCCGGTACAATTGTTGCAGTTCACAATGAAGCTAACTGTCAATTGCTCAATCTCCCATTCCACTCATACCAGCTATTCTCATTAATCCCGTTATTAAAATACTGAATATAGGCCTTCAGTTCCTCCTCGTATTTCTTTTTAATTTCAGGCTTATCGGTGACGGGATGTTTCTGCGCTTTGTCGTTTGTGAAATCGTATAGCCTCGACGAATGTCCCATCGTCATTTCAAGGAAATAATCGGCATGAATAATCCGGTACGACATATTGGAGTAGCTGAGGGCCAATCCGGGAGCTTTTTCAAAAACAGACCTTCCGAAGTAAAGTTGTTTTTCATTTCGGATATTCAGGTAATCGAGCACTGTCGGCATGATGTCGGTATGCTGGGTAATCTTAGCTGTGTCGGGTGCCGGCAATGATTTTGTGGGATGAAACAAGAGCAGGGGTACATTAAAATCTCCGATGATGTTCTTGTAGGCTTTCTCATTGTTCATCTGCGTATGGTCCCCGGTAATGATGAAGAGCGTGTTCTCATACCAGCCCTGCTTTTTTGCCGTATTGAAGAATTCTCTCAGGGAATAATCGGTATAGCCGAGGCTTTCATGGATATCGAGCGGACCTTTCGGAAATCTGTTTTTGTACTTAGCCGGAATGCTGTAAGGCTGATGCGAGCTGATTGTAAATACGCAGCTTAAAAAAGGCTGGGGATATCCGGAGATCTCCTTGCAGAAAAATTGCAGAAAGGGTTCATCGTAAACGCCCCAGTTCCCATCAAAATCTTCTGGATAGGGATATTCGTTCAGTCCATAGTAGCGCTCGAAGCCTGCATTTTTTGTGAATACGTCAAAGCCCATGCTTCCATTGCGGGCGGCATGGAAGAACGAAGTATTGTAGCCCTGCTGCTTCAGCGCCGATCCGAGTCCATTGATTTTATTGGTCTGATAGATGGAAGTGATGTAAGGCTCTTCCATCATAGCCGGTATTCCCGCCAGGATGGCCGGGACCGCATCCATGGATGTCTTCCCGTTGGCAAAATGATTTTTGATGAACAGGCCTTCGGTAGAAAGCGAATCAAGAAAAGGTGTATATCCTTTATAGGTATTGCCGGCCCCCCAGTATTCGGCGCCGAAGCTTTCCAGGATGATGATCACCACATTTTCTTTCCTGGCTCCCGGGAAATGGTAAGTTCTGACGGTGTCGATTTTTGACAGGACTTCCCCGCGGCTCTTGTAGTAATTCACCGGTTCAATGCCCTGTATGTCAATCGTCATGAGAAAGGCGAAGGGTGTATTCAAAGCCACGTTGCCAAGTATATTCGGACTCAGAACAAAAGCATGGTTGGGTCTGAGCGGTTTCAGCTGCAGTCCGCCGCGCATGCCCAGAAAAGTAAATCCGAGAAACACCAGATAGATAAGAAAGCCTATAGCATAGTGTATGGAGCGGGAAGGAGAATTAGAATTTTTCGGATAGAGCCTGATCAGCAGATAGATTAAACCTGCGGACAGCAGTACAATATACCAGTAATGAAAAAGAATCTGGAAGCTCTGGTCTTTAATATCTTCGGCCATTCCCAGAATGTGATAGGTGGATTTTTTTCCTCTGAATTTAAAGAGCTCCACATCGATCATATTCAGAACGATCATCGGAATGTTGACGGTTAAGAACAGTCCGTTGAGAATTTTTTGATAGACCTCATTATTGAGAAAATTAAAGGGAAGGATTGATAAAATGATGAATAAGGAATTCGTGATGCAAATGATGGAAAGATCGAATTTCAATCCGAGTAAAAAAGCCAGCAATGTATTTCCCCAATCGGCCTGATGAAACTGCTGAAGGTTTGAAAAATAGAAGATGAAGCGGCAGAGGGTATAGATCAGAACGATCAGCGCTATCCTTTTTAACAGCAGAAAAAAATGTTTGATCTCCATCAGGTAATAATCACTTTAAAAAATAATCGGGCTCCGTGTAAGGGCGCTGGTAGCATTCAGCCACTTTTTTATAAACGATGCTTCCCTCCACAATATTTAATCCGGCTTTAAGTTCTGCATTTTCTTTACACGCCTTTTTCCAGCCTTTATCGGCCACCTGCAGTATATATGGCAGGGTAGCGTTGGTGAGCGCCAGGGTAGAAGTAAAGGGCACGGCACCCGGCATATTGGCCACGCAGTAGTGCACCACATCGTCAATAATGTAAGTCGGCTTCTCGTGCGTGGTTGGTTTGCAGGTTTCGATGCAGCCTCCCTGGTCGACCGCTACGTCAATGAGTACGGTACCGGGATTCATGAGCTTCAGCATTTCGCGGCTGATGAGCACAGGAGCCTTGGCGCCGGGAATTAAAACTGCCCCGATGATGAGGTCGGAAATTTTTACGGCTTCCCGGATATTATATTCGTTCGACATGACCGTGTTGACATTCGCGGGCATGATCTCATTCAGGTAGCGCAGGCGCTGAAGATTGATATCCATAATAGTCACGTTGGCGCCGAGTCCGGCGGCCATGCGGGCGGCCTGGGTGCCCACGATGCCTGCACCCAGGATCAGCACATTGGCTGGACGTACGCCCGGAACTCCTCCGAGAAGCACGCCTCTTCCCTGGTTATGTTTCTGCAGATAAGCAGCGCCTTGCTGTACAGACATTCTTCCGGCTACTTCCGACATCGGAACAAGAAGAGGAAGAGAACGGTCTGGCTTTTCCACGGTCTCGTAGGCGATGCATACCGACTTATTTTTGATCATCGCCGAGGTAAGCTTTTCGGAAGAGGCAAAGTGGAAATAGGTGAATACGATCTGGTCTTTGCGGATCAGGTTATATTCTTTCTCCTGGGGTTCCTTTACCTTCAGGATCATTTCTGATTTTTTATAAACTTCTGCAGGTGTTTTAAGGATCTTGGCACCCGCTTTTTTGTACTGCTCGTCGGTAAAGCCTGAGCCCAGTCCGGCGCTGCTTTCAATATAAACGGTATGTTTTCTTTTCACGAGTTCGGCTGCGCCGGCGGGAGTTAAGGATACTCTGTTTTCGTGAATCTTGATTTCTTTTAATACCCCGATAATCATAGTGAAGTTTGATCTGAATTTACTTTACCTGGATAACCTGCAATTCCATGACGTGTTTTTTAAAAATCTTTATTCTTACAAAAAAAAGGAGCCAGCGTGATGAGCTGGCTCCTTTTTTTATATCGTTAGGCGATTACTTGCCAAAAGGCACGGTGTTTTTATCTTCCTTGATGGGTGTCTGATTGGTCAGACTTTCCACCACTTCAGCCTGAAGGGTGATCTGTGTTTTCGGATTGTTAAGATCGTTGGTCATCAGGGTCAGCACGTCGGTGTTCTTTCCATCCATGGAAGGAGAATAAGTTACTTCCAGAATTCCTGTTTTGCCGGGAAGTACGCTTTCTTTGTCAAGCTTGTAGTTGACGCATCCGCAGGCCGCTTTTCCGGCACTGATCAGCAAGGGAGTTTTGCCCGTGTTCTTTACATTGAATTTGTATATCACTTTCTGGCCTCTTTCTGCCTTTCCGAAGTTGTAGGATGTTTTATCCAGCGTGATTTTCGGTGATTTTTTCAGCTCGTCGGCTGTATAAACCGGTTTTTCAGTAACTTTTGGATCAACAATGCCTTTGATATACAGAATTTTAGAAGCTTCAGTGGCATTGGAAGTGATCGTGATGGTTTTGCTGAACATGCCTATACGGCCTGCTGTGTTGTATTCTGCTTTAATGATACCTTTGCCTCCCGGAGCAATTGGCTCTTTAGTCCAGGTAGGAGTGGTACATCCGCAGGATGCTCTTACATCGGAAATGACAATTGGGGCGCTTCCTGTGTTGGTAAAGGTGAATTCATAACCAATAGGCCCGCTTTCTTCCACAGTACCAAAATCATGCTTATCGGTAGGGAAATTGAAAGATCCCTGAGCCAGTGAATTTATAATAAATACAAGATAAGCAGCGAAAAATAATGTTAATCGTTTAACCATTGCCGTTCAAATTTTAAAGGTTGCAAATTCTAGTGTTCCAAATATAGTAATTCTTTATCAAATTTTATTCCAATTTTTGATTCATTTATTTGATTTGAACGGTAAAGGCTTTTTGTCTATTTTTGGCTTTCAGTGAAAAAATAAATTGTCTTTTTACCAGCCTACAAAGAAATTTGAGCACGCTTGAGATCAGCAAAGAACTGGATATCAGCAGGGAGGAGATCCTTCGCGACTACAGAATAGCCTGCGAAAGCCGTCAGGCAAGCATTCTGGCCAGAAAAGAAGTTTTTATGGGCAAAGCCAAGTTCGGTATTTTCGGTACCGGCAAGGAAGTGGCCCAGATTGCTATGGCTAAATATTTTCAGCCCGGCGATTCCCGTTCGGGCTATTATCGTGATCAGACCTTTATGATGGCAACGGAGGAGCTTACGGTACAGCAGTATTATGCACAGCTTTATGCCCATACCGATATAGAAGCCGATCCGCATTCCGGAGGCAGACTGATGATCGGACATTACGCCACCAGAAATCTGAATGAGGACGGAAGCTGGAAAGACCTTACCCGGATCAAATGTTCAAGTCCGGATATTTCACCCACAGGCGCTCAGATGCCGCGCCTGGTAGGGCTCGCTTACGCATCCAAGCTCTACAGGAATAACCCCGATCTGCACTATCTTAAACAGTTTTCCAATCATGGCAATGAGGTAGCTTTCGGTACGATCGGAAATGCTGCCACGGCCGAAGGAATTTTCTTTGAAGCGGTGAATGCAGCTGGAGTGCTTCAGATTCCTATGATCGTCTCGATCTGGGACGACGGCTACGGTATCTCCGTGCCGCAGGAATACCAGACCACGAAAGTCGATATATCCAAAATGTTCGAAGGTTTCCGGCGGACAGAAAATGAAAGAGGTATCGAGATCTTTAAAGCAAGAGGCTGGAACTATACCGAACTATGCGCCACGTATCAGAAAGCAGTAAAAATCTGCCGGGAAGAGCATGTTCCCGTCCTGATGCATATCACAGAACTTTCACAGCCCATGGGGCACTCTACTTCAGGGTCTCATGAACGTTATAAATCCAAAGAACGACTGCAGTGGGAAGAGGAGTATGACTGCAATAAAAAATTCAGGGAATGGATTCTGGAAAGCGGAGTCTGTGGGGAAGATGAAATCCAGAGAATTGAATCCGAAACATTTGAAAAAGTAAAAAATGCCAGACAGGAAGCGTGGACATCCTATGTGAATTCCATGAAGTCTGATTTTGATCTGGCCCTGAGTCTTATAAGGGAAGCAGCGGAGCAGAGCAGTAGTTCGGATGAGCTGAGCAAACTGGCAACGGCTCTCGAAAAAACCCTTAATCCGGTCCGAAGCGATTCTGTACGCGCCGTAAAAAAAGCCCTCCGTATTATCAGAAATGAAAATCTGCCTGTGAGGGCATCTCTGCAAGCCTGGGTAAGCCGTACTAAAAAAGAAAATGAAGAACGATATAGCTCTCATTTGTACAGTGAATCTGAGGAAGCAGCACTTAATATAAGAGAAGTAAAGCCCGTCTATGATGAAAATAGTCCGATGGTGGACGGCAGGGAAGTGCTGCAGCTGAATTTCGAAGCGCTGATGCACAAAGACCCACGTATTTTTGCTTTCGGCGAGGATGTGGGAATGATCGGTGATGTAAACCAGGGCTTTGCCGGCCTTCAGGATAAATTCGGAACACTGAGAGTCATTGATACAGGTATCCGTGAAACTTCCATTATCGGTCAGGGAATAGGAACTGCTATGCGCGGGCTCAGACCAATTGCCGAGGTGCAATACCTCGATTACCTGATATTCGCTATACAGACCCTGTCGGACGATCTGGCAAGTCTGCATTACAGAACCAAGGGCGGACAAAAAGCTCCCCTGATCGTGCGTACACGCGGACACAGGCTGGAAGGTGTGTGGCATTCAGGGTCACCTATGAGCATGATACTCGGAGCCCTGCGGGGTATGTATGTGCTGGTACCCCGCAATATGACGCAGGCTGCCGGTTTTTACAATGCCATGGTCCAGTCGGACGACGCAGCACTGATTATTGAATCGTTGAACGGTTACCGCTTAAAGGAAAAGCTGCCGACAAACCTGGCCGAATACAAAGTGCCGTTGGGTATTCCGGAAGTGCTGAAAGAAGGCAGTGATGTTACTATTGTTACCTACGGCTCTATGTGCAGGATCGTGATGGAAGCGGCAGCTCAGTTGGAAGAAGTAGGTATCTCCTGCGAAGTAATCGACGTACAGACTTTATTGCCTTTTGATATTCATCATTCCATTGCAGAATCTCTGAAGAAGACCAACCGTGTATTATTTACCGATGAAGATGTGCCGGGTGGCGCTTCGGCCTATATGATGCAGCAGGTGGTGGACGGGCAGGATGCCTATCAGTGGCTTGATTCTGCGCCCCGCACGCTGCCTGCGAAAGAGCATCGGCCGGCATACGCTACCGACGGCGATTATTTTTCCAAGCCCAATGCAGAAGATGTTTTTGATATGGTTTATCAGATGATGAACGAGGCGGATCCTCAGAAATATCCTCCCTTGTATCAGTAAGCGAATAAAATATCTGGAGACTCCACCACGTTGCTGCGGTGAAAAGCCCGGTCTTCGATCTGAACCCTGAATTTTACGGTCTTGTTGTACAGACTATCCCTCAGAACCTTGGTGTTGTTGATGGTAAAGGAAAGTTTGCCTTCCAGCGGCCCGCTGTATTTGGAGGGGCTTAGCACCGGAAATCGTCCGTTGATATTGCTGCAGAAAGGAAAATTAAAAGTGCGGTAATTCACACTGTCGGTTTTTATCCGAAGCTCCAGAAAATAATTGTAGTAATCATAATTGCGAACTCCTTTCACGGTATCGACGAAGTTGTCGTTGTCGTAGTAATCGATGTTGAAGCTATCGCAGCTGAAAGGAATGGAATGGTCGTAGCGGATAAAATTATGGCTGTTGTCGTACGTTACATCGAAAGCCGTAAATGGCGGGCTGTTGGGAAGAAGGCCAAGATCTCCATCACCGTCCTTAAAGTTAACGCTGATGATAATGGAGTCGATCGGTACAATGGAAAATGGATTATTGACCAGGTAGCGGTTAAGGCTGGCAAATTCCAGTTCGGGAGTAGCCGGGTATACAGGCACCTTCTCACAGCCGTAAAAGCTTAGGGTAATAAAGGAGAGAAACAGGAATAGCAGGCGTTTCATGCAGCAATATTCGACTTCAGGTATAAATGTTCTAAAGGATAAATTTTATGGTATTATTTAAGAAATGTAGCTTAAATTTATCAATAATTGCTCATCAATCCGAATATGGATTTTACTCAGGAATTTAAAGAAAGCTTGTTTGACCTTAAGCGAGGAAATTTTGAAGAGAAGGCTTTGTCTTTATTCCGGTACCAGGCAGTCAATAATCCGGTCTATAAACAATACCTGAAATGTCTTTCTGTGGATCCTTTTTCCGTCAGGGAGTTAACTAAAGTTCCATTTCTGCCCATCCGTTTTTTTAAAAGCCATGACGTGGTTTCGGGTAAACCGCCGATCAGGGAAGTATTCAGCAGCAGTGGGACGACAGGAGCGGAGCGAAGCCGTCATCTGATAGCCGACCCTGAATTGTATAGGAAGACAAGCCTGGAGATCTTCCGCAGATTTTATGGAGATATCAGTGAATACCTTTTTATGGCCTTGCTGCCTTCTTATCAGGAAAATCCGGGTTCTTCGCTGATCTATATGATCAATTATTTTATGAAAGAAAGCGGGAAGTTATCTCCCGGATTTTTGCCAAAGGATTATTCAGGATTTCAGATAGCCTTAAAAGAAGCGAGGTCTGCGGGCAGGAAGATTGTGCTGTTTGGAGTAAGCTTTGCCCTGCTGGATCTGGCGACCCATTATCCGGGCATTGATCTTTCCGGCCTGATTCTTATTGAAACGGGAGGGATGAAAGGCCGGAGGGAAGAAATGACCCGGGAAGAGCTTCATGAGACCCTTAAAACAGCGTTCAATCTCACAAGCATTCATTCGGAATATGGTATGACCGAGCTGCTTTCGCAGGCTTATTCAAAAGGAGAGGGGATTTTCGAAACGGCCCCCTGGATGAAGGTTTTCATACGGGATATCAATGATCCCTTCAGTCCCAGCAATTCAGGCAATGGTGGCATAAATATTGCTGATCTTGCCAATGTGGATTCCTGTGCATTTATTGAAACGGAAGATATAGGAAGGAAAGCCGGCGAAAACACATTTGAGGTGCTGGGCAGGTTTGACAATTCTGATGTAAGAGGATGTAACTTATTGTACCTTAATTGATAAAAAAGTATAATTATGTTTTCAAAATAATGCGAGAATAACTATATTTGTATAATCCCTAAATAAAAAACACTATATGAAACATTTACTGATAGCCCTGGTAGTTGTAATTTTTGCAGCCGCTTCATGCGCTCCGCACAAAACTTGTCCGACTTACATGAAGGACACCAAGCATAAAGCTGTAGAAAATAAGATCTAATTTAATATCTAAGAAATATTTGACAGGCAGTTCAACAACCGTGTTGTTGAACTGCCTTTTTTATTATTAAGCCATCATCCGGAGTTTCTCATTTTGTGCAAGCTGATGGCTATATAGGAAGCTCCAATATCCTTTCTGATCCGTATGCGGTATATAAATATGAATAATTTCAGGCTTTAAATTTCTGCCTGCATGGTCTGTGTATAAATTTTATACAAAATGCTTACATTAGACCTGTAAATAATTTATTGTTTGCGTCTTGATTAAGTGGTTCTCCCTTGAAAAATAAAAAAGCATTAGTCCTTTTATTCATTGCCAACGGAATTTCCGGTTTTGCGCAGGGGATCACTATGCTTTCCATTCCGATCTATTTTACCCAGCAGAATCAATCCTCTCTCTGGATCGCTTTTTTCGGTGCCATTACCCTGGGTTCTTTATTCTGGGGATTATATGCCGGTGCCCTGGTCGATGGATTTAACCGCAAAGAGGTTTTTCTGGGTACTAATTTTATTGAAGGGCTGATCATCCTCTCGGTAGCCGCCCTTGGGTATAAAGAGGGAGTGCTTCCTATGGCCCTGGTCGTTCTGGTCTTTACCGCTACGTTTTATGGCTACTACATTCATTACCCCAATCTATACGCCTTTGCCCAGGAAATCACAGATCCTAAAGATTACACGAAGGTGACTTCGTACATTGAAGTCGTAGGACAATCCACCCAGATCGGTTCTGCCGCTTTGGGCGCGATATTGCTGGCAGGTATTGATAAGGATATCGTTTTCAGCGTTTTTAATTCAGACTTCAGCATCCCTTTTCATATCCGGAAATGGCAGCTTCATGAGATTTTGCTGATGGATGGCTTTACCTATATCATATCTTTTATTCTCATCATTTTTATCCGGCACAAGCCCGAGAAAAATGCCTCGCACCATGAAACGGACGACAGCGACCTCAGCGCACAATTCAGATCGGGGATCGCTTACCTGAAAAGTAATCCCCTGGTAACCATTTTCGGAGTGTGCTCTTATTCCATTTTTATCATTACCCTGGTCGAAATGTTCAGCCTGCGCTCGATTTATGTCCTGCATCATTTGCATAAAGGACCTGATGTGGTGGGATTTTCAGAGCTTACCTATGCCAGCGGTTCGCTTTTATCCGGATTTATGATCCAGAAATTATTGAGCAGCATGCCCATACCCAAATCCATTACGCTGCTTACTTTTCTTACCGCCGTGGCATTTTTCTTCTGCGCCTTCTCGCATTCTGTCTGGTTGTTTTATCTGCTTTCTTTCACGATGGGATTCACCAATGCAGGATCCAGGATATTCAGGGTGTCTTATCTTTTTAACCTGATTCCCAATGAGCTTACCGGCAGGGTAAACAGTATATTCAATGTGGCTAACACATTATTCAGAATAACCTTCATTGTTATATTCGTGTTTCCCTTTTTCTCCCAAGGCTCCAACATTGTTTACGCCTATATTATTCTGGGAGGCTTTACGTTTCTGGCTGGCATGATCCTGCTCTTTCTTTATAGGCGTTTGCTGACCCTGACAGCCAATATAACAGCGCCTCACCACGTTGCTGAAGCAGATGCCGAAGCAAATGATGCTCCGGCCCATTAGGAATAATCAGCCGCTTTTTTCCTGAAAAATCAGATAATATCCGCGTTTAAAAATTTATATTAGGGAAAATTCTTACTCTTCATTCTATGCAGAACGGCTTCGGCTCGATCGATTACATAATCCTGGCAGTATACTTCATTATGGTATTTGCGGTAGGACTTATGTACTCGAAAAGTCAGAAGGGAACGGTACAGCACTTTCTTGCGGGAAGAAATGTAGGATGGTTTATTATAGGATCATCTTTATTTACCATATCAAGCGAACATGTGATCGGTTATGCGGAAGCAGGCTATAATGAAGGCTTTGCCGCAGGTATTTTTGGATGGGTAGGCGCCCTGGCTCTTTTATTATTAGGATGGTTTTTTATACCATTTTATATTAAATCGCAGGTTCTTACAACCCCCGAATTTATTGAAAAGAGGTTTGGCAAAAAGAGCGGAACTTTTGTCGCGGTATTTTTTATTCTGATCTATGTGATCACCAAAGTGGCTGTTACATTATTCTCCGGCGCTATTTTTCTCGAATTACTTTTAGGCTGGGATAAATATACCTCTTCGCTCGCACTGGTATTGCTGACGGGCGTTTTTGCCGTATCATCGGGATTTAAAGGGATTTTGTACACCAGGGTTTTTCATACTTATATTCTAATACTCTGTGCTATTGTAGTAACAGGAGTGGCCGTATATAACATCGGAGGACTGGACGAACTTTCAAAAATCCCGAAGGAACATTTTAAAATTTTCAAACCCTCTGACAGTATCAATTATCCATGGACCGGTATACTTTTCGGCGGTCCGATTCTGGCAATATGGTATTGGTGTGCCGATCAATACATTGTTCAAAGGGTCTTAAGCGCCAGGGATATCGAGAATAGCAGGAGGGGAGCCGTATTCGGTGCGTACCTGATGCTGTTGCCTACGATTATTCTCCTGGTACCAGGGCTTGTAGCTTATTTAAAATTCGGGCCTACCGCTATTGAGGGCCGGGCTTATTTTTCCCTGGTATCTGAAGTGTTGCCCACCGGTATAAAAGCCCTGGCTATTGTGACTCTTTTATCCGCTCTGATTTCTTCTCTGGCAGCCTGCTTCAACAGCACTTCAACCATTTTCGCGCTCGATATTTATAAAAAGATTTATCCGCAAGCCAATGAATTCCGTATCGTCGCGGTCAGCAAGTTGGCGAATCTTGTAATTGTGATTATCTCGATCGTCTGTATTTCCTTTATGAGCTATTTTTCGAAAGATGTTTTTAAGCATTTACAGGAAGTGCAGTCTTATATAAGTCCTCCCATTACTGCCATATTTCTTGTGGGTATATTATGGGCAAGGGCCACAGGAACTGCCGCCTTTATTACCCTGGTGGTGGGCGGGGTGCTGGGTATTTCTCGGCTTGGTCTGGATATATTCAGAGATTCTATTGCCACGGATAGCCTGCTATACGATCTGTTGCAGGTTAATTTTCTGCACGAAGCGATTTTTCTGTTCTTGTTCTATATTCTGCTGATGGTGGGGATCAGTTTAATAACCGCGAAGCCCGATGCTTTACAGCTGAAGGGGGTTACTTACAAACACCGTCACGAAGTTGATTATGCAGACACCATGCCGGCCCAACAGAGTTTGAGATGGAAAAGGCAGGACGTAATTTCTTCTGTTCTGCTGGGACTGATATTGTTGTCCCTGTGGATATTTCTGATGCTATGACATCAATTCTGAAAAACACATTCCAAGATAGTATGAGCCTGGAAAGCCGGGAATAGGTAAGCTCATCTGTAGAAAATAAAAAGGTGCGGACTTCATCCGCACCTTTTTATTTGATGTGAATGCGCTGTCTATAAACAAGTATACGTATAAACGTGAGCGGCAGTACTGCTTCCACCGGTTTCGGTCATCGTCTTTACTCTGCCATTAGCATAGGTGTAGGTTCTGGTGAAGAAAGGGCTTCCTGGTGCTAAATTAGAATAGGCCGAAGTAGGATTATTGGCGCTGAACATGGCTACGATATCTGTGGGGTCATTGTTTAAGCCAAGGAAGGGATTAGGCGCTGTTACATCGCTTACCACAGTTGCTGTTCCGCCGAAGCTTGCACCAAGATCCGCAGAGCTGATATTTCCATTGGTAAATACAATATTGTTAAAATTTTCAGGACCCGAGCCGGCTGAACCCGTGGCTCCGTATGCTACTGTCATAGCGCTTATTTTACCGGAAGTGTATGTGTAGGTTCTTGTGCGGACAAAAGCCCCGTTGGAATTAGAACCAGTCTCTGATACCGAGGTCAGAATGCCGGATGTATACATATAAGCATTCGTTGCTTTGGGAGTTGAATTTCCAATATTGTAAGTATTGACACTGTCGATCTTACCGCCGTTGTAAATAATGGTATCAAATGCGGAATAGACAAGTGATGGAGAATAGGTATACTCGATTTTAGTCAGCTGTTTGCTGGCATTGTAGATGTACTTTCTGTATTCTGTGCCCGTCTGACTACCGCTATAAGTAATCGTATCGTTGGTAAGAAGGTTGGAACACGTTGGCCCGGCAGGAGTAGGGTCTTCTTTTTTCTTTTTGCAGGAAATGATGAG
>JBJMLY010000128.1:0-2263 GCA_045805025.1 Cytophagaceae bacterium
AGAAATTTCCGTTCAGGGGCCAGATAAAGGATTTCTGAACCTGGGTTTTTTTACCCTGAAGGAAAATGCACTGACTGAATTTAAGCTTGCCTCGGTAAATGCCAGATGGATCAGGCTCAGTATTCTATCCAATTACGGTAATCCTCAATATACACAGATGCAGGAATTCAAAGCCCTGGGAGATTTTGCCGATAAGACCTACAACGCTGCCAATATCGTAGGTCTCTGGGACACGAATTTTGAGTGGGTGTCTATCAACAGCAATCAGAACGGATATATTTACGGCTGCTATAAATGGGAAGAAGGGGAGCTGTATTCGGGGACGATCACCCGCAGGAGTTTCTTTTTTAAATGGTCGCAGCAGGGCGACGGACTTAAAGGCTGGGCAATTCTTACAATTAATAAGGAAGGAACAAAACTCAATGGAGTATGGGGATTTAATGAGAACTACAACCAGTTTGGTTTTTGGGAATTCAGTAAGAATTCTGATAAGCCGAATGTCTGCAGCATTGATTCCAAGGTAAAGGATATCTTGTCCAAGTATCCTCTCAGTTCGGAGGCTACTGCCAGCAGACCGGAAATTCAGCCGGAACTGAAAATAGAAACCGTCGATGCAGAAACGGGTGCCGCGCTGAATGCTGATATTGTGCTCATGCAGGGTGAAACAAAATTAGCTTCCGGTACGGCCTCTTCAGGAATTTATCAGACCAAAGTTCCAGCGAATATCGCGATAACTATTGAAGCTAAGATGAAAGGCTATCTGAGCGCTGCTGATAATATCAGCACAGGAACTTCTGGAGCGCAGCCTGTGGTAAAGGTTCTGAAATTATCGAAGTTGGTAATAGGCAAAGCCATGGTGCTGCAGAATATTATTTTTCAGCAGAGTAAGTTCGAACTGTTAAAGGAATCTTATCCGGAGCTGGACAGGATTGTAAAAATGATGAGCGATCATCCGAAGATGGAAATAGAGATTGGAGGACATACCGATAACCAGGGTGATCCGCAGAAAAACTTAAAGCTCTCCGAAGAAAGGGTTGGAGAAGTGAAAAAGTACCTGGTTAGCAAAGGCATTGCAGCTGCCCGGATCAAAGGGATCGGTTTTGGCGGAACTCATCCGATCGCTTCCAACGCGCAGGAGGAAACCCGTAAAATGAACAGGAGAGTGGAAATCAGAATTGTGAAAATGTGACTATAAATTTTATGAGTAAAAGGATTAAGATGATTTTTTGCGATAAATAAAAAGAGCCCGGAATCCCGGGCTCTTTTTCATGCAGATTTATAGTTTGCTATTTTATTACATTGAATTTTTCCAGCATCTTGAATCCATAGGACCCATAAGCGGTGCAAAAATACATTCCTTCTGCAAGGTGTGAGGTGTCGAGATCCACGATTCCATTATCCGGAAGATCGGTGTATTCGCCGACAACTCTTCCCAGTACATCCGTGATCACGATTCTGTTATGGTTGTTTCCGTTGGAGATCGCATAATTAATCTTTGAAGCTCCGTTTCCTGTAACAGGATTTGGAACGACGGTAAGGTATGGTTTGGTATAATTTGCAGCCGGTGTGGTGGCCGTAGTAGCTGACGTCGAATTATCTATGCCTACTTTAAATTCAGTACCGTTTAGCAAACCATGTATCGTCCCGAGGTCTTGGGCTTTGATAGTTTCTCCGCCAGGTTTTTGCAGATCCAGGTAATAAGATGTTCCCGTGGTAGGGATTCTGTCAACCGTGTAAGAGGTCAGAAGCAATTCATCCTGGTTATAGTCGTTCCAGAGCATGTTTACATCTGCGCTTAAGGTAGCAGGCCCTTTGATTACATCTTTAACAGAGATCACTGACTGGTCGTAATCCATAAAGAAGTCAATGGCAAGAAGCGTGTCGGACTCAGGTAAAGAGTGTGTTAAAGCGACCCGGTAGGTATTGTCTCCCAGGAATTGCGCATATTTCAGATCGATATTCATGTAGACAGTTTCTGAACTTGTTCTGAGCGCCGGATCTCCGCCGCCTGTCGGATATACAGGATCCGGTGTAGGGTAAGGAACGGTGCCTGAGCCAGGTGTGTATTTCATATCCACCACATCGCCTAATAAAATTCCGCAGTACGTTTCTGGAACTGAGTTTCTGCATTGCGCTTTTACAGGCAGACAGAATGGAATGGAAGGGACTTTGTCTCTCCAGTATCCGCCGTTGGTTCCTGCCAACGGGTAGCTGTTTGACCTCTTGAATGAAACGGCAGTATTCGTGGTAGCCAGATCGATAA
>JBJMLY010000129.1:0-1790 GCA_045805025.1 Cytophagaceae bacterium
GAGAGCAGGCCATTCCTGTGTGACGGCCCACCTTTGTCTTTGATCAGCTGGTCATCCCACCAGACAATTGAATTATCCGCGGGGTCAAAATATCCTTTGATGCTATAGCGTCTGTAAGTATTGGCGGACTCGTAATAATACGAAGTGCCGGTAAGACTGTCGCCCTTTTGAATGATCTTGACCTCTGTCCTTTGCCCATTGATCTTTCCATGCCAGACTCCTGTTATCATTTGTCCACTGGCATGAAAAACGGAATGCATAAGCAAAAGGCTAAAGATCAGGGGGCTGGTGTTTTTCAGTCTCATGTTCACCTAAAACGGTGAACGCACCGTTTTATTTTGCCCCCAAGGCCTGCGCACCACTATTTAAAACTGATGAATCTGAGATCAGAAATTGATTTTATACCAGCGGCCGTCATCATTTGTGATTCCATTGTATATTAGTCTTTAAAGCCACATAATGAAGAAATTTATTTTCTGTTTTGCGTCTTTTGCTTTTTTATTAAATATGCATGCGCAGGACAATAACGCTTATTTTCTATCGCAGCCCTCACTGACTCCCGATGGCAAAGCGGTTGTTTTCAGTTTTGAAGGAGATATATGGAAGGCAAATCTTTCCGATGGACAAGCCTACCGGCTTACTGCCATGCAGGGTTATGAGACCAATGCAAAAGTTTCGCCTGATGGCAAATGGATCGCTTTTAGCGGTCGGCAATATGGCAATGCCGATATTTTTGTTATGCCCTTCAGTGGTGGTGATATCAGGCAACTGACATATCATAGCAGCAGTGATGAAATGAGCAGTTGGGGCTGGGATTCAAAAACGATTTACTTCACCAGTAATCGCGCAGGACAGACAGCCGGATATACCCTCAGTGTAAACGGCGGAACGCCACACCGTGTATTTGGCAATTATTTTTTTCAATACGACCATAACCTGGTGGAACATCCGGCAAGCGGAGAAATATTCTTCAACGACACCTGGGAAAGCAGCAGCCAGTTGCAACGTAAGCGCTATAAGGGCCCCTTTAACCCCGATATTCAATCCTTTAATCCGAAGACAAAACAGTATAAAAAGTATACCGACTGGATCGGGAAAGACTTTGGGGCTACAATTGACCGCAATGGCAATATTTATTTTATTTCCGATGAAGCCAACGGAGAATACAATTTATACACGCTTGAGAACGGAAAAAAAACGGAGCTTACCAGATTCAATACTTCCATCCGGCTGCCTTCGGTGAATGCCAATGGTGGGAAGATCGTTTTTGAAAAAGACTACCAGCTCTGGTTATATGATGTGAGTACGAAAAAGGCAGAAAAGCTGGATATTTCCATTCTCAGAAATAGCATTCTTTCAAAAGATAAAGACTTCGATGTTCGGGGTGCGATTACCAATTTTGATATTTCTCCGGACGGAAAGAAAATGGTTTTTACTTCCAGGGGAGAAATATTTGTAAGTGATGTGGACGGTAAATTTATTCAGCAATTATCGAAAGGTTCTGCTGAAAGAGCCAGGGAAGTAAAATGGCTGGCTGATAACAAAACCATTGTTTTTAACCAGACCAGGGATGGTTATCTTAATTGGTTTTCCATGGCCGCCAGTGCTGTCGGCCTTCCCAGACAGATAACGGATGCGAAGAAAAACAGCCGGGCACTGGTTTTAAATAAGAAAAGGACCATGGCTGTCTATCTCTGCGGCCGGGATGAGGTGCGACTGATAGACCTCAAAACAATGGAAGATAAGCTGCTGGTGAAAGACGAGATCTGGGGTTTCCAGAACAGTAATCC
>JBJMLY010000130.1:0-1979 GCA_045805025.1 Cytophagaceae bacterium
GACGCTAAAAAAAGAGCGGCATACGATCTGAGGTTTAAAAATTATAAAACATACCCAGGCAGCAGCAATCCTTCAGGGCAGAAGAAAAAACAACCGAGGCCGGCGCCACGCCGGACCACCAGCCTCTCTGAACGCTTTGACTATAAATTATGGGCCAATCGCGGACGCTTTGTCTCGGCCTTTATTCTTTTTTACTCGTCCATGCTTTGCCTTGATTATTATATTTCTTCCGAATACAAAAATACGGTTATTCAAAGCTATGATGTAACTACTTACCGCGGCAAGCGTTCCGTTTCTCACTATGATTTTGTGGTACAGTCAAGTAAGGTCGACTTCGAAATGAGCAGCGAAGCCCATCTGTTTAACGTTGGAGATACACTGAATATAGACATTACTCCTTTCTTCGGGATTGTAAAAACCTGTGATAGAGTCATCGATAATACACCCAGGGAAATGCAGTATGTGATCAGTCTTTATTCCCCGATTATGTTCTTTGTAGTCCTTATGATGGCACTCAATATAGCTGCTATTGTCATAAAAAATAATCCTCAGAGTTTTAACCTCTCCCTTGGGAATATCATTTTCTTCACAGTCTTTTGTCTGATCAGGTGGTTGGCCTGAAAGGCTCGCATCAAAGACTTACCCGTCCGGCATAGGTTTGCCACAAGAAGATCCCTTCTATTAAAAATGATAGCCCAGGCCTCCGGCCAGTCCCAGCGCAAAGGGAACATACCTGACGGCGGTGCGGCGGTTAATAGCGAAAAGAGACGTTTTCAGACTGGGCTCGGCAAAAATATAAAAGCCATGAAAGAGGTTAAGCTGGGCTCCCAGCCCTCCCATTAAGCCCAGATTCATTTTCCGGATACCGGAAATTTCAGTCGTAATCACTTTAGCAGAGCTTGTTCCTAATACATGAAACTCCATCTGATTTTTCACATTGACAATTCCCGTCACCGAAGCAATGGTATAAACAGAGAAGCGGCCTGTAATTAATTTATAATTGAATACAACCGGCACCTTCATATAAGCAAGATTTTCTCTCGTATCATAACGAACATGAATGGTATCGTTAGGCGTACCGAAGGAATTATCGTACTTATCAAAGCGGGAAGAGGCCAGCTGAAGACTGCCGAAGTTGTTGGAGAAGCCAAACGACAGATTATCGTGCCAGTTAAATTTAAAGCTTCCGGCATCGGTGGACTGAGATAATTCCGTATAGGATACCCCTGCCTGCCAGCGTATGCGTGCAGTCTGATCGTATCCTAACACTAACCCGGCCGAAAAGGTATTCTGCACCGATGATTCATTTTTCCACTCGTAAGGACCAACAGGCTGGGCATTATTCCGGTCGCTGAGAAAAGGTTTGTTGAGCTCGGGTGAATAGAAAGCCGCAACGGAAAATCTTGAAACCTTTTTATCCTTTTTCTTTTTCACCGTGCTGTCTTCTTTTACAGGTACCGGATCACTATTCACTGCTACACTGGAATCTTTCCCGGCTTTGGCGGTGTCTGCCGCTACGGCAAGACTCTGTTCTTTTACCGGCAAGGATTCATTGCCGGCAGTCTGCCCATTTGAACGAAGTGATTTATTAACAAGAGTATCCTGTCCTGCATTGTTAACGGAATTATTTTCCTGCGAATCGATTTCCCTATTGGTGCTGATCGGGTTACTGCCCTGGGAAATAGCAGACTGATTGCCCTGAGCATTCTGCATGTTCTGACCGGCAGTCTGCTCACCTGCAGATATTTTTACTTCCTTATCCGAAACCACTGAAACAGGAATAGTCCCGCTGCTTACCGGAACCTTGTTCACTTTTTTTGCTTCGTTTTCCTGATCAGAATTGTAAACCAGATCCTGGTAGGTAAAAACGGGCTTCCAGGGTTCAGCCTTCTTTTTCTTGGCGGAGAGGACCTTATCTTTACCGGATCTGCTTTTATCCCCGGGCTTTGTCGTTTTATCTTTATCGCTGCCGGATCCTC
>JBJMLY010000131.1:0-10766 GCA_045805025.1 Cytophagaceae bacterium
AATTAAACATCACATTGGCGATGCTGGCATTACTGAATGTATGTCCGCCGGCTCCCGCAAGCGTGGTCGTAGCCGTTCCGAAGCCAGCCGTCATTGTCCAGTTGTTAATGGTCAGCTGATTGACATTGAGAGTCCATGTTCCGTAACCCGGACCATCCACAGAAAATCCTCCGCCATTGATCGTCAGATTGGCGACTGCATTATTTATGACCCATTTAGCCGGATCGTTCAATGAGAGTGTCAATGTAATATTGATGGTATGAGAGCCTGCACCAGCGGCGTTAAAATCGGCAATGGCTTTTGCCAGGGTACCTGGTGTGGCCGGATTTCCCCATCCTCCATCATTTGTATTCACGGTGAATACTGCTGCCGGGCATTCCAGTAGAATTCCCAGCATCACAATCAGACAGAATATTATTTTACGCATATTATTTAGAATTTTTTAAATATTTATCATGTTAAAAAATTATCTTATTCTTTAATTAATTTAAACTATTTAAAGAATAATCATTATTTATGTATGATATTATCCAAATTTATTATCAATTAATTATAATAAATACTAATTGTTTATAAAAATCATCAGATAACGCTATGAAAAGCAATAGAGGTCTAAAAAATAATACTTTAGAAACCATGATAAAGAAATACAGAGGATACAAAACAGCATAATTTGAAAATAAATAAATGTTTTCCTACTAAAAACAGGCAGTTTTAGTAAAAAGTAAAAAATAGTGACAAGCATTTACTACTCAAACGGTGAAAAAACGGACCGAACCATTCCTTTGAAGAAAGAGGAGAATCAGATTGATTTTTGTGAAAAGGGGAATTGAATTGAGAAAGATTATTGGTTTTTGTTGCCGCTGCGTATGGCTTTTACTTTTTCAAGACGGTCTGAAATAATACCCATTCTGAACTTAATGCGTTCCATCCTCTGCCTGAGCATTTCATTATAGCTTCTTAATAGTTCAACCTGCGATAGATAATCCATACGATATCAGAATATTTATAATAAACCTCGGGAATATTAAGAATGTTTTTAGACGATCTGTGGAAAAAACGGAGGTAGTTCATAACTTTTTAAACTTTACGGAAGTTCTTTTTACAGAGGAGATAAAAACGGAAGGATTATGAAATACATATATACGCTTGCTTGTATACTTTCTCTGGGAATATATACAGCGGCAAAAGCACAGGATGCTACAGAAACAGATTATACAACGGCCAGCAGTGCCACCAGTTATAACAAAGCCGATACATTATCGGGAATGGGAAGCACTTCCATTGTAAACACCGCTGAATACCATGGTACCGGTACATGTACGCTGATACAAAATACCGGAACCAACCGGAAGATGACTAACAAAAAGCACGGCTACAAAATCGTTACGGCCAACAAGATGGAAAAAGTAAATGTAACCACCGGAAAGAACGGGGCCCGTAAGATTAAGTACTATGGAGAAACCGAGGGACTGAAGTATCATAAAGACTCCAAAGGAAAAATTCACTACAAGTACACTTATTACGACGATTGCAGAAAAATTCTTGTAAAGAGAAACAAAAAGGGAATTACGACCACCAATCACAAGTCGAGCCTGAACCCTGAAGAAATCAATCAGAAGGTGACGGCAGCAATTAATACGGGTGTAAATACCTGCAGCATTACGGACTAAAAGAAATTAAAGCATTCATTGACTAAAGTCATCCGCCAGAAACGGATGACTTTTATTTTTACCATGTGTTCGATAACCAGACGAATAATTTCCAGAAGCCGTAGGCGATCAGGATCAGAAGCAGCAATGTTACAGTTACGATGGTAAGCAATATGCCAATTCCACTTCCCTGATGCCGGCCTTCATGGTAATGCTGCTTAAGCAATCGCATATTTTTATCGTTCGCCTTATAGGCAAAATCGAATATGCTTCCAATAACAGGAATTCCGCCTACCACCGCATCTAGAATAATGTTCAGCATCATCAGAATAAGAACCTTCGTACTTACCCCGTATTTTGCCATATATAAAACCATAATTCCTGAAATCAAAAAGGTGGAAGCGTCGCCAGCAAAAGGTACGAGTCCGAATATAGGGTCCAGTCCGAATTTGAAATTGGTACCGGGAAACCGGAACTGCGAATCCATCAGCCTGGAAATTCTTTCCAGCCATTTAAGGTCGTACTGATCTTTTGGGTCGATGCTCTTATCCATAGAATTTTTATTTCTAACTGATCCAAGATTGGAAAAACCCGAACCAATCGCAAATGCCGCAAAATCCTTATTGCTAAAATAAACTTCTGTTACAGGGAAGGCCTTCTGTCGATCCAGGCGCAGGAATTTCTTCCAAAAAGACTGTTTACCGGGCAATAAGAAAATACCGCAGTAGCGATGGGCAGCCAGCCTAAAAGACCTATAATCCAGCTGTTATAAAATATTCCAAGTACTATCAGCAGAACCCCCAAAAGAAATCTGAGCGTTCTTTCTCTCCCGCATACGTTTCTACCAAACATGATTGACTCCTTATCTTTTAGTTAAAACAATTATTTTAGCTTTATAATTCTCGGATGATGATGAACACTCTGAAAAGAAGATAAATAGTTAAAACAGATTGCACTATGAAGGCGGATGAAAATTTTTTCGCGCAGGTATATGAGGTGGTGAAGCTTATTCCCAAAGGCAGAGTCACTTCCTATGGGGCCATTGCAAAATACCTTGGAATAAAAAGCGGGGCCCGCATGGTCGGCTGGGCCATGAATGCGGCGCATACGATTAAAAGCGTTCCAGCCCACCGGGTCCTGAACCGGAACGGACTCCTCTCTGGCCGCCACCATTTCGAAACTCCGAAAACCATGCAGAAACTGCTGGAGAAGGAAGGAGTGAAAGTAAAGAAAGATCAGGTGGTGGAGTTTGAGAAGGTGTTCTGGGATCCGACAAGAGAATTACTATCGTAATTGTCAATGGTCAATGGTCATTAGTCATTAATCACTAATTATTATAAATGACTAATGACCATTGACCATTGCCCCCATTCCCTTTCTTGAAATTACCAGCAAACCCAGAAAAGTAATCAACCCATTCAGCGGCAGGATCTCGAAGCTGAACTTGTAGCCCCAGAGTAAGGTCTCGGAGTTGCTTGTAATCAGAAGTGTGAGAAGAGGAGACGCGATACAGATCATCAGCGTAGTATACCACTGATCGTCGATGGCGCGTTTTGTCAGCAGCCCGAAAGCAAAAAGCCCTAACAACGGACCATAAGTATAGCTTGCCATTTTCAGGACGGAAGTAATAACCGACTGCTCGTTATATTCCTTAAAGACAACAATGATTAAAAGGAAGATCAGGGAAAAGCCGACGTGCACGATAAATTTCTGCTTCTGCTTCTGTTTTTCATCCTTATTTTTAAAATCTAGAAAATCGATGCAAAATGATGTCGTAAGAGCAGCAAGCGCGGAGTCGGCACTGGCATAAGAAGAAGCGATGATACCCAGCAGGAAGCATAAGCCCGCGAACATACCGAAATGATTCAGGGCCAGCGTAGGGTAAAGATCATCGGGTCTGGCGGGAAGCGAAATGGCTTTGGCCGAACAATAGATATACAACAAAGCCCCTAACGTCAGGAAAAGCAGGTTTACTACTACGCTGATGGCAGTGAAGGAATACATATTCTTTTGGGCCTCCTTAATGTTCTTGCAGGTAAGGTTCTTCTGCATCAGGTCCTGATCGAGCCCAGTCATCACGATGGCGATAAAAGCGCCGGCCACAAAATTCTTAAAGAAATACTTGCTGCTTTTTACATCATCAAAAAAGAAGATTTTTGAATAATCGCTTTCGGCTACCTTGTCGGCCATTTCAAAAAGCGACCAGCCCAGCTGCTGGGAAATCAGGTAAACGCTTACGATCAGGGACGAGACCAGGAAAATGGTCTGGAAGGAATCGGTCCAGACAATGGTTTTGATCCCCCCTTTGAAGGTATAGATCCAGATGAGGAGAATCGTGACCGTTACGGTCACGATAAAAGGCACGTGCCATTTGTCAAAAAGAAAAAGCTGCAAGACCTCAGCTGCCAGATAAAGGCGCAGTGAGGAACCGATCGTTCTGGATAAGAGAAAAAAACCGGAACCCGATTTATAAGCCCAGAAACCCAGCCTCTGTTCCAGGTAGGTATAGATAGAAACCAGGTTGAGGCGGTAATACAAAGGCATGAGCACCAGAATAATGACCAGGTAACCAAGCACCTGCCCCAGAATGATCTGGAAATAGGAAAACTGCCCTCCCCCGACGGCGCCGGGTACCGAAATAAAGGTTACTCCGGAAATTGAAGTGCCGATCATTCCGAAGGCTACCAGATACCAGGGTGACTGTTTGTTCCCCGTAAAAAACGCATCCGAATCGGCTCCCTTACTGGTTATGTATGAGATGGTTAGCAAGGCGCCGAAATAAAGTACCATCACTGTCAGTATAAGCCGCGGATCCATAAAAAATATAAGTTAAACCTCCTAAAATTGTTTAATTTTTATTAAATTTACTACGCTATCGCTATATATTATGACTACATATAACAACATGAAGCCCTTGCATGAAGAGGAAGTAGAGCTCCTCGAAGAAACAGGATCGTCGGATGTTAATGATCTTGTCGTATTTAATGATGATGTCAATACCTTCGAGCATGTAATCGACACCCTGATCAAAGTCTGCGAGCATTCTCCCGAGCAGGCCGAGCAATGCACCCTTATCATTCACCATAAGGGCAAGTGCAGGGTAAAAACAGGTTCCTTCAACGACCTGAAGCCTATGAGGCAGGCTATCTGCGACCGGGGCATATCGGCAGAAATACTTTAATAATTAATGCTAAATTTTAAATGTTAAATTTTGAATTAAAGAAATTCAAAATTCATTTAAAATTCAACATCCAACATTCAACATTTTACGATGAATTTTCCCTCCAGGCTTATCGAAGAAGCGGTCAACGAAATTTCCAAACTGCCTGGAATCGGGAAAAAAACGGCTTTAAGACTAGCTCTTCATCTTTTGAAAGAGCAGGAAAGCACGACCGCCAGTCTGGCTGGTGCCCTTATCAATCTTCGCACCCAGATCCGCTATTGCAAAGAATGCCACAACATTTCGGATGCGGAAACCTGCTCGATCTGTGAAAGTCATCGCCGTGATAAAACCATTCTCTGCGTGGTGGAAGATACCCGCGATGTGCTGGCCATTGAAAATACCAGTCAGTATCAGGGCATCTACCATGTATTGGGCGGCGTTATTTCACCCATGGAAGGCATAGGCCCCTCGGAGCTTAAAATCGAATCACTGCTTAAACGCGTTCCCGGTTCGGACATCAAAGAAATCATCCTGGCGCTCAGTCCGACCATGGAAGGCGATACCACTGCTTTCTACATCACCAAAAAATTAAAGGACCTGCCCGTCCGGATCAGCACCATCGCCAGGGGCATAGCCATCGGCGGAGAACTGGAATATACCGACGAAATTACTCTGGGCAGAAGCATTCTCAGCCGCACTGCTTACGAACAGTAATCACTTGAAGAAGCTTTCCGTCATCATCGTCAATTACAACGTCTGCCACTTTCTGGAGCAGGCACTGCAAACCGTAAAAAAAGCCACTGCTGAAATCGACGCTGAGATTATCGTGGTCGACAACAATTCCGTGGACGGCTCGGTGGAAATGGTCGGCGCAAAATTTCCTCAGGTCAGTCTCATTGCCAACAAGAACAACCTGGGCTTTTCAAAAGCCAACAACCAGGCCATCCGGCAGGCGGAGGGAGAATATATCCTGCTTCTGAATCCGGATACAGTCGTGGAGGAAGACACCCTGAGCAAATGCTGCCAGTTTATGGACCAACATCCTGAAGCAGGCGGGCTGGGCGTGAAGATGCTCGATGGAAAAGGCAACTTCCTGCCCGAGTCCAAACGGGGACTACCCTCGCCTTCTGTAGCATTTTATAAAGTATTCGGCTTATCCGCCCTGTTTCCAAAATCAAAAATTTTTGGAAGGTATCATCTGGGCTTTCTGGACAAAGAGCAGACCCACGAGGTCGAAATATTGTCGGGCGCCTGTATGTTCCTGAGAAAAAGCGTGCTGGACAAGATCGGCCTGCTCGATGAAGATTATTTTATGTATGGCGAGGATATCGACCTTTCCTACCGCATCATCAAGGCGGGCTATAAAAATTATTATTATCCCGAGGCACGCATTATACATTACAAGGGAGAAAGTACCAAGCGGGCCAGCGTGAGCTATGTCTTCACTTTTTACAGAGCGATGATCATTTTTGCGCGCAAACATTTTTCCTCTAAAAATGCCGGGCTCTTTTCCCTGCTTATCAACCTGGCAATTTATTTCCGGGCCACGTTAGCGTTGCTCGTACGCGCCGTTCGCTATTCCCTGCTGCCTCTTTCAGATGCCGTACTGATCTATGCCGGAATGGCCTTTCTGAAAAATTACTGGGAAGAAAATCACAAGTGGGTAAAAACTGACTATCCGCCCGAATACATGCTCATGGCAGTTCCTGCCTATATCGCGATCTGGCTACTCTCCATTTATTTTGCCGGAGGATATTCTGATTCACCAAAGCCGAACCGCATCATACGGGGAACGGTCGCAGGAACCATCCTCATTTCGGCTATTTCAAACTTCCTGGATCAGTTCCGCTTTTCCAAAGCCCTGATCCTGCTCGGAGGCGCCTGGACTTTCTTTGCCATGACCGGCCTCCGGCTGCTGATCCATTTTATCCGCTACAGGGATATCAACCTGGGCGAAGAAAAGAAAAAGCGGATCGCTATCGTAGGCAACAGCGAAGAAAGCAAAAGGGTCATTCACCTGCTGAAAGAAGTGAACCCGCAGCTGAATGTCATGGGCTACATTTCTCCCTCTGGTACCGACACCGGACAGGAATTATACCTGGGTTCCATCAGCCAGATTGAAGAGATTACGGGAATTTATAAAATTGAAGAAATCATCTTCTGCTCCAAAGATCTTCCTGCACATCAGATCATCGAATGGATGAGCAGGATCAGCAACCGGATGGTCGATTTTAAAATCGTGCCCGACGAAAGCAATTATGTGATCGGAAGCAACTCCAAAGAAAGTCAGGGGGATTTTTATACCATCAACATCGGGCTGAACCTTCTTCAGAAAGAGAATCTGCGCAACAAGAGGATTCTTGACCTGCTCCTCAGCACTATTTTCCTGCTGAGCTCTCCTCTTCTGATGTGGCTGATGAAAAAACCATGGCATTTTGTAAAAAACTGTTTCCGTGTTCTGGGAGGAACCTATTCCTGGGTTGGGTATATGGAAACGACGGAAACGAATCTGCCGGTCATTAAGAAAGGGGTACTTAACCCCGCAGGACCTTACGGTAAAGAACTTGACGAGCTCACGATACGAAGGCTGAACCTGCTTTATGCCCGGGATTACAGCTTATACACAGATCTCAATCTGATCCTCCGTTCCTTCCGGAACCTGGGCTAAGAACTATTTTTTTCTCGGCTTATTATCCCTGTTGAATACCGTATTATAGATCTCGTGAAAATAGATCTTTGCTTTTACGATATATATCGGACCATTGAAATTTTTCTTAAGAACAGGATCGGAAGAGAGCATTTGCCTGTAACCGATCCCTGCTCCGAAACCCAGCCATCTGACCAGCCTGTATTCCGCCACGAAAGATCCTTCCAGAAGAGGTGATTTCCTTTTACTGATCAGCACTTTCTGAGGAACGGCCAGGATCGTATCAGTATAAGAAAGCCTGGCGGTAGCCGAACCTAACTGAAGCGGTGTACTAAGCTCCCATTTTCTGGTTTTCAGAAGTATGGGTTCAAAAAACAGACTCAGATAACCTATGTCCAGGTTTGCGTTGACCGTTTTTTGAGAAGGAGTGCCTTCATAGACCAGCGTCTTTACAATAGCCGGTTTAAGAAGCTGGTAAACCCCGATACCTGTCCTGAATTTATTTTTGTACTGAAATCCGACTTTGATGCCTCCCACCCTTACTTTCTGAGCAGGACTGAATGGCCTTTTCAGATCCAGTACAAAAACAATTTTAAACTTCCGCAGGTGCTGATGTATGGAAGTATCGCCTTGAATGGCAGCTTTACTTAACCCGCCAATCAGCAGGAAAGCCAGCAAAATGCTTGTATGCTTAATCAGATTATTGCTTTTTTTCCAGGTCCATTCCGCAATGACCGCATTTGCCGGGCTTATCGCTTTCCTGGCCAGTGCACATCGGACAATGGTATTGTGCCTGGGTGACTTTAGAACTGTCTGCAGCGGGCGTATTGGTGGTTTCGGATTTAGGCTGACAAGCCAATGCGAACAGAGCAGTTCCGAAAAACAGAATAATAGTCTTCTTCATGGTTGGATAAATATTAGGTGTTTAACCAAATTTATGCAATAAATATGAAGAATCTGAAAAATGGAGGGCTAAAGTAAGGGATGAACGCTTAGTGGAAATCCATAGGCCATTCATGGCAACGGATCATTTTCTGGGTATCGTAATCCTGAATAAGGATATCCGGATTGAATTTCAGCAATTCGAATACTGACTCATCTTTCGAAAAAAAGAAAACCTTATAGTTTAATTTCTTCAGGGCTTTTTCGATCCTTAGTTGATTCGATTTGTGGTCCTCCATCACAAATACTCTCAGGCTCTTGTTGCTTACCATAACTTTGATTAGTTATTTTTTTTATAATAATATTACCATTTATTAATTTATACTATATTAACGGGATCGGCCAATGTATTGTTTTCAAAACTCCCGGATATGTGGATAACTGCCTGAGGGTCTATTTATCTTTTTGTATTTTTCTTTTCATCATAAACAGGATAGTCTGATACGAATCGAAGGAATTGGCATTTGTGGAAGATATCAGGTTCAGGTTGGAAAAAGAATCCTGTCCGCTCAGTTCCCAGCCTTCACTATTTAAAGAATGCATCATGTTCAGCATGATGTCAAATACGGCTTTGTTCTTTTCCACGGCAATTTCTTCTTTTTTCTCACTGCCATGCCATATGAGGAGCTTATCTTTGTCAAAGTTACTGTAAGAAATAAAAAGATACTCTTCTGAACGGGAATTCTGAACAGCTTCATGGGCCGAAGCAGTATTTGCAGAGATGGTAAAGTAAATAGTCAGTACGGCACCGGCAAGAATGCCCGCCAGGAGGAGAAAACCAGGGTTAATTTTTTTCATAGGATATAATTTTAATTGATTGGATTTAGAAATTTCATACGATGCAAACAAGAACTCTTGAAAGAACCACTATTATTCCAAGACCCGCAGCTGAAGTCTTTGATTTTTTCTGCCGGGCAGAGAATCTTAATAAAATCACCCCTCCGGATCTGAGCTTTAAAATTATCGGCCCCACATCTATTGAAATGAAGAAAGGTGCATTGATTGAATATAAAATCCGCATCTTCGGAATTCCATTTCGTTGGCAAACCCTGATCAGCGAATGGAATCCTCCTCATTCTTTCACAGACACTCAGCTAAAAGGACCCTATGTCAAATGGGTTCATGTACATAACTTCCGTGAAGAGAGTGGCAAGACGATCATGCATGACAAAGTCGAATATCGTTCAAAGGGCTGGATCCTGGAGCCTGTTCTCGAAGCGATGATTGTTAAAAGAAAGCTAAAAAAAATCTTCGACTACAGGCAAAAGAGCTGCGAAACATTGTTTCGCTAAGCTACCAGGCCTGCAGATGCAGCTTTTTAATATTTTTATGGGCCTGCTTGCAATGTGGGTTAACCCTCACGCAGGAAGCCAGCACCAAAATCATAAGAGCAGCTATCAGTAGGTTTTTTTTCATATAGTTCTTATCTATTTGATCTCTTGTTTCTGTGGAATGAGTTTGTGCCTGGCCGTAAAGTCTTCCTGAATTTTGGCAAACTTACTGTCCATTTCTTCTTCTTTGCTGATCAGTTCATTTTTAAACTTTTCCAGCTTTTCGTTATCCTCTTTAGACCTTTGCTTATTGGCAATAAGAGGAATCATGGCTTTAAATTCATTCTCCAGATTTGACTTTTCATACTCTAAAAGCTCTACAGCACCATCCCGCAGTTTTGTATCGTTTTCAAAACCATCCATGGCTTTGATTTTTTTCAGTGATTTATCGAGCATGGATACCAGCATGGTACGCTGCTTTTGAAGATCCTCCAGAGAAGCTGTTTTAAAGCTCTGATAGAACTTAATCATTTTAGGAGTGACTTTATGCTGCTCGGATATGATCTTATCGTTATACTTCTTCGCCTGCTGATTCTGGGCAAAGGTAAGTCCGGCCGACAGGACTAAAAGAAATAATAAAGCGTATTTCAGGGATCTCATAGTTTTTAAAAATTTTTGACTTAAACTTAATATAGAGAGTTCCGGAACAATAACAAAAAATAATGATAGGAACATGGTCTTGTACGGAAGAATGTCTTTTAGGTTTACTAAAACAAAAAGCAGGACTTTCATCCTGCTTTTGTTCCTTTATCTGTTGTAACTTCTATCGGTTATAAAATCGATCCAGTTCTTCGTTTTCATTCATCAAGGCCGTGTCGGCCGAATAGTATCCCGAATTAAATACCGCGAAGAATATTACCCCCAGCAAAGCGATGGATGAGAGGATCAGTCCTTCTTTTCCTCCCGTCATATACTCCATGACAACCGCTCCGATAAGCACTGGTATCATTGCCAGAGACGAATATCGCGTCCAAAGACCCACTCCTATCATAAATCCGGCCGCAAACTGCATCATAATTATAAATGATGAA
>JBJMLY010000132.1:0-6268 GCA_045805025.1 Cytophagaceae bacterium
CAACCTTCTCCCACATCATACGGTAAAAGAAAATATTCTTCAGAACCTCCGATATTTCAGCCGGGAAGTGCAGGAAGAAAAGCTGGGAGAACTGATCAGGCTCTGCAGGCTGGACAGTTTTGAAGCGAAATATCCACGGGAATTGTCGGGCGGACAGCAGCAACGCGTGGCTCTGGCCAGAGCTCTGGCCGATGGCCCTTTACTCCTGCTAATGGACGAACCTTTCAGTAATCTGGATGTGATGCTGAAGGACGAAATCAGAAGAGCGGTAATACGCACAGTCAAAAAACAGGGAAACTCCATCATTTTTGTCACACACGAGATGAAGGACGCTTTGGCTTTGGCAGACAGGATTCTCGTGTTGAGGGATGGAAAGATCGTACAATTCGATACGCCCAAAACTATCTATGAAAAACCGGCAGACGAGTATGTGGCTTATCTGTTTGGCAACGTAAACATCCTGCGCGCTAAAGATCTTTTCAAAGGTTTTAAGCCTCTGGCGGAAAATTCCAAGCTGAATGGCATCGATGGCAAAACAAAAATTTGCGTTCGTCCGGAACATATCCAGCTCTGCAAGCAGGAAAAGAGCATGGGTAAAGGAAAAGTAAAGAATGTGGCTTACCTGGGCGACTCGTATGAGCTGGAGATAGAAACAGGCGGACTGCTTCTTAGGATTAATACACGGAAAAAGAATATAACAGAAGGAGAAACCGTATTCTTGAAAGTCAGTGCTTCAAGACTGCATCTGATTGCTTAAAACCCTTTCGCATCTGAGACCTAATCCTACCTGGTACCTAGGAACGTATTGTCATTTTATTTTGCAAATGCTTCAGCAATGGGGTTTGTTTAATTGCTTGATGATATGTCGAGGGGGATGAAATGAAAATGTAAAAGTACTGACTTCACCTTAATTATTGTCAATAACTACAAACTTCGTAGAAGAAACGTCGATTACATTTCCGTCTAATGAAAACATATATATATAATGATTTTGCAGAGCCTCGCAACACTTCGGCTTGTCAATGTAATATTTAAAGTTTGTGAATTTATGTTCGGTTGAGGTATTGAGGTTTTTTATAGTTACATATTGATATTCATAGGAAGCTCCTCCTCCATCAAATAAATAAAATGAAACCGGAATTGGATTAAGATTTGATGTTTTGGATTGATTACTTGATATGGTAATGTTCTGTAGCTGAGCATTTGTAAATCCTCCGTTCATACTATCCATATTAAATCTAACCTCAACAGATGGGTTATACAAATACACCTGACAATGATCCTCATCACAAGTATGACAGCCTGTAAGACAACAGGAAATCACCATACAGCATGTATAAATAAGTTTTACCATAGATTGAAAACCAAGGGAATATACGATAATTTCTGTATTTACATTCTGCAAGAGTCTAATGAGTTTCCTGAATGACAAGGAGTTTTTATTTTGCAGGCGCTGCAATCGCTTGACTTAACAATCGTCTGTTTTTTAAAAGACTTACTTCCTCTTCATCCATAAACCTCCTTCTCTTAAACACACAGCTTAGCTCGATCACAGAGGGTCTAATGGTTTTTGCCGCAGCAAAGGAATTATAATACGAGATAAACAGGTTGAATCCGGCACTGCCCATTTTGATGTCGTTGATACCACCAACAAAAGCAATCCCTTTGTTCGCCTTGTAGTTGATGCCGGCACTAAGTAGATCCTGTATGATGGCCAGCATGGTGAAGTCGGCGTTAATAGCTCCTTTTTCAAAAGGTCCTCTCAGCATGACAGCCGGTCTTAGCGAAAAATAAGGTGAAAGCCTGAACACTTTGTCGACACTTAAATTAAGGTAGCTCTTTATCTTCAGCTGTCTTTCCAGCGGAGACATATTGCCTGGTATTACCTGACTGATCGTAAATCCGATATTGATGTCTTCAGGCTTGTAGAGAAAAAGGCCCACATCGGCGCTGGGCTTGAAAGCAGAACCTCCGGCACTGATGTCAGAAGCACGGTAGATGTAATTAATCGCCCCCACACTAATCCCTCCGCTCAGCACCCAGTTCTCAAAAATCTGATTGTGATAGGCATAGGAAACTGCCAGTCGCTCCCGGTTAAAATAATAGCCTTCCCGGTTATTGACAATGTTAAGTCCGAAGCCATGCCCTTCCAGTCCGAGGCTGTCTTTACCTTTCAGCTTGAAATTAATTCCTGAATAGCTGGTATTTACGCCCTGAAAAGCACCCGTCTGCGACTGATGGCCTATAAAAATCTGGTAAGACTTATACATACCGGTAGCGGCGGGATGCACCAGGGAATAATTCTGATAAAACTGCGAGAACTGTACCGGAAGGACTTGTCCGCTTTGTGCGGAAACACGTAAAATCATGCAGAAAAGGCATGTTATTAATAAAACGTGCTTCATTCTCACAAATAGACCGGGATTGCTATAAATTATCAATCGTTGAATATCAGATTTCCGTACTTGACTATATTTAATGATTTAAGAGATTATCAGGATTTTTCAAAGTCATTTCTTGAATTATTCAAGATCATTAAAAAATCTAATTATTATTGTTTACTAATACTCACCCTGGATTGTCTAATTACAAAGTGAATGAAATTATTCCGAAAATATACAGATCAGGATATTATAAACGCAATACGGCAGGGACAAGATCAGAAAGTATTGTCGTTTCTATATTCTGATGTATTGCCTAAAGTAAAGGGATTTATTCTCAAAAATCAGGGCTCGGTGGATGAAGCCAAGGATATATTTCAGGATGCGGTAATCCGCTTTTACGATGCGGTAAAAGAAGAAAAGTTCGAAGGAAACAGTTCAATTGCCACATACATATTCGCGATCAGTAAGAATTTAT
The DNA here is from genome assembly GCA_045805025.1 of Cytophagaceae bacterium. Lineage (GTDB taxonomy): Bacteria > Bacteroidota > Bacteroidia > Cytophagales > Cytophagaceae > DATMOV01. Next base: position 2,860 of record JBJMLY010000132.1, read on the forward strand.
GGATCAACACGGTGAAAAAGAAAAATAAACATATCAGCGACGATCAGCTGGAGCTTACAGACTCTTCGGTCAACCTCCTGGAAGATATCATCTCACAGGAAAAGATCGATGCCGTGAATAGCTTACTGAAGAAGCTTGGAGAAAATTGCGAAAAGCTGCTGAAGTATTCTATCTATGATAATCTGAGCATGAAGGAAATCTGCGAGAAGATGGACTATTCCAGCGAAGACGTTGCTAAAACCTATAACTACCGCTGCAAGCAGAAGCTCATACAGCTGGCCGCGGATAATGCTCACATCATGAACCTGTTCGGGAGATGAACGAAGATTATAAAATATACGAGCAGATCGATCTGTATCTGAAAGGAAGGCTTGAAGGCGCTGAGCTGGAAGCCTTCCGCCAACAGCTCGCTTCAGATCCCGCTTTCTCGCAAACTGTGGAGACACAGCGCGTGGCGAACCGGATCATCATGACCAAAAAGCTGGCTGAGCTTAAGGATCAGATGAGCAGAGATCTTCAGAATGATCAGGGTTCCGGGAATTCATACAGAAATTTATTGATATCAGCCGGAGCAGGACTTGTATTGATCGGCTCGGCTGTCTTTTTCTTCAGTAAAAACAAGAAAGAGGAAGTTCGTGGAGCGCAAACTACGAAGCAGGAAGTACTGATCGTGCAGAAATCCGATACTCTTCAGACATCCATCCTATCTCCAGGGCAAAACAACAAGCGGACCATCAGTTCCAATGCAAAGGGAATACCTGCCTTAAGTGACAGCAATTCGCAAAATGTAACCGTTGATAACACGCCGGTCAGCACCAATACTGAACCACATAAATCCAATCAGGATCCAGTAAAAAGAGATTCTATCCCGGTTATCAGCACAAAGCCTGAATGCCATCTGAGCGCACTGAGCTCCGCTTTTGATATCGGCCCGGCTTGCCTTACTAAAAATGATGGGACAATTGGCATCAAAATTGAAAACGTGAAAGGAGGAAAAGCTCCTTACCTTTTCTCAATTGATCATGGTAAACATTACAGCAAAAATTATATATTCAGGAATCTGAAAGCAGATACCTATACGATCATGATTAAAGACGCCGATCAATGCAGCAAAGAATGGATGGTCGAAGTGCCGGAGAAAAAATGCCGGGAAACTATCAATGATGCATTCTCTCCAGCCAATGGCAACTGGAAAATTCCGGTGGAAGATCAGGGATCCATTAAAATATACAATAAAAACGGAGTGCTCGTTTATTCAAAAGACATTGCCGAAGGCAGCGAATGGGATGGGAAAGATAATCATGGTCAGCTGCTTGAAGAAGGGCTATATGCCTTCGTAATCGTTTATAAAAATGGCTCGGAACAGCAGGGTTATATCAGTATAATGAACTAAGAAATGAATTCACTGATCAAAAAAAGTATTTTATTCTGCACACTCGCTTTCCTCTTTTACCGGGAATCTGAGGCGCAGTATATTACTTTGCCCGATCCTGCGTTTGCTACTTTTATTGCCGCCAATTATCCTGCAGCAGTCAATGGCAGTAATCAGCTTGATACGAATGCCGCAAAAACCATTACAGGAACTTTCAATTGCAAGTACAAAGGCATTAACAATGCTTCCGGTCTGCAATATTTTCAGGGACTCAGCAAAATTTATCTGACAGGAAATAACCTGAGCACGGTTCCTAACTTGGACAAAACAGTAAATCTTACCGATCTTATCCTGGACACCAATAAAATCAGCAGCCTTCCTGCATTAAGCAATCTGAGTAACTTAGAAACATTCACTTGTCGGGTAAACCAGCTGACCTCAATTCCTTCCATGGCAGGACTTACAAATCTTACTACCTTCCTATGCGATAATAATAAGCTCACGGCTATGCCTGATCTTACAGGTTGCACTGCACTCGATTTTCTGATCGTTTCTGACAATAAGATCAGCAGCCTTCCGGATATGAGCACTTTAACTTCTCTGAGAAGATTTTTGATTACCAATAACCTTTTGTCGGTCGCCGACCTTAGTTCAATACCGAACCTCAAGGAAGTACATTTAATTTATAACCGCCTGACTGCCTTTCCAACGTTTACAGGAACGACTCAATTCACCGAAATCAGGGTTAGCAAAAATAATATTGACTCTCTGCCTGATCTCAGCTCCTTCAGTAACCTTTCGATCTTTGAGGTGCAGAACAACAAACTAAGCTTTGAAGATCTGATCCCGCTCACTACTCATCCGCATTTCAGCTCTTTTGTGATCAGTCCGCAGCAACAGCTTCTGCAAAAAGATAGTATGCAATTTGAGCAAGGCGATTCTCTGGTATGGAAAACAATGGTCGACAACTCCATCGCTTCCAACACTTATTCCTGGTACAAAAATAATGTACTGATCAATTCAGGCTCTTCTAATATTTTCCGTATTGATTCTTTAACCTTGGCAGACAATGGCCTCTATACATTTGAGGTCAGAAACAGCAATCCTGCTTTGAGCGCTGTGGTTTTATATTCACACACTATGAAGATTGTGGTAAGGTCATGCTTCGACGCAAGTCAGCTGACGGTTGACATCAGCGATAATGCCTGTAAATTCCCAGTGGCCGGAACTGTGAACGAATCGACGATTTATGGCGGAGTTGCTCCTTACACATACACCATCATTAATTCAGTAACCGGCAAGCAAACTGTTTTCAGCTCTGCTTCCCTCAGCATTCCACAGGACGGTCTTTTTGATCTGCAGATCAGAGATGCCCTGGGTTGTACGGTCAATCTCAGCAAAAAGATCAGCCTGAGCAGAAATCAGAAATGCGATCCTGTCATCTATCCCGATTCACAGGGACCAGAATCTTCCTATTATATCGATAACAGCGGAAAAGCAGTGGTCTACAATCTGGAAGGCATCGCCATACGTCAGCTGAACCTCCCGGGCTACTGGGATGGTACCAACCAGCAGGGTGCCCTGGTCGATACGGGCTTATACATGATCGTCATCAACGATCAGATCAGGATACAGGTCAGTATTATCAGAAAAAATTAATCCGATAGATCTTAGCATTTCATTCTGACGAAATACAAAACTATCCCTCTTCCGGAAAATAGTAATCATAACAGTCTTCACGTTTCACTACTGCATTGGCTAACGCATGTATGCTCAATTCAGGAAATTTCGACACTTGAGCGAAGCCATAAGCACTTACTAAACAAAGTTTGATTTTTTAAAATCCATTCAGTTTAATTATCAAGGCAGCATTTTTTTAAAAAAAAAGTAAAAAAGCCTGTTCACCTTTTTATTCCGAGGTTGTCAAAGAGCAAAACTCAAACGAACGAACAACCATGAAACAAAACAAACAAACTATCTTAAAGCTGCAAAGGATCATATTCCTTTTTATGATCAGTCTATGCAGCCATTTGGCCA
>JBJMLY010000133.1:0-12198 GCA_045805025.1 Cytophagaceae bacterium
AGAAGTTCTCTGCTATCGAACCGTATAAGATGATAAATACTGATAAAACTTGTTCCCAGAACCAATAAAAAGAAGTAAAAAAAGAAATTATGGTAGGTGCGTTCTCTGAAAGGGGGCAATAGCATGAAAATGACAGGAAAAGCTAAGTATTGAAGCTTGAGAATCAGCTGGGTAGAAGCGTATTTCCAGTTACCTTCTTCTGTCATCAGGCTGCTTAAGGCAAAAAGGATAAATATGAAGATAAAGGGCAGAAAATTCTGCTGTTCTTTAAAATTGATTTTTTTTCTGACACGGTAAATATGAAGTAAAGAGCTTATAACCAATACAATAATGGCTATATTAGGCAAGGATCTGAAGAAATTCACACAAAAAAGACCTGCCAGAATGATATAAATGGCAGATTTGGCCAGAAATTCTGGCAAGGGTTGTCCGAATACTTCTTTCTCAGCGAGCTGCTTTAAAAACATTAAAAAACTTAATTTTTGCCAATAATAACGCTTTTGTGTATCATTCAGTATAGGCCGACAACAATTCCTTTTGTCAGGCTGTTTATAGTTTAAGGAGGGAGAAATTATTTGGTATGATTATTAACACATATTTGTTGTAACAAATAAATTTAGGAGATGGAAGAGGATAAAAATAATGCCGGTGAAAATCGAAGAAAAGCTGAATCGGATGCTCAGTTTGAAAAGGAGTTCATGCCTTTAATAGGCTCATTATACAATTTTGCCTACAGGCTTACTCTTGATGAAGATGATGCCAACGATCTGGTACAGGAAACCTATATGAAGGCCTATAGATTCTTTGACTCCTATGAGCCGGGAACTAATGCCAAAGCATGGTTGTTTCGCATCCTGAAGAACAGCTTCATTAATGACTTCCGGAAGAAAAGCAAGCAACCTTCAAAGGTTGATTACCAGGAAGTCGAATCTTTCTACAATTCTGACGATGTCGATGAAAATATAACGACAGACCTAAGGATTGAATCCGTTCAGGAAATGATCGGAGATGAAGTGGCCAACGCGCTCAATTCACTGGCTGTTGATTTTCGTACAATAATAATTCTCTGCGACCTTGAAGGCTTTACCTACGAGGAAATGGCGAAGATTCTTGACATACCGATCGGTACTGTCCGTTCCAGATTGCACAGAGCAAGAAATCTGCTGAAGGACAAGTTGAAAAAGTATGCAGGTACTATGGGTTATAAATAGTAAATTAGAACCTTCTTTGAAATAGATTGAACTTACTATAAACAGTTATTGTATGAATAAATATTTTACCAATCTTATGAATAAGATTTTCAGGAAAGAGAAACCCAAGGCTCAATGCACGGAATGCCTGCAGAGCCTTCAAATGCTGGTAGACGGCGAAACTACCAAGGAGCAGGAAAGCTATTTCAGGAAACATCTGGATGAATGCGTACCCTGTTACAATTTCTACAACCTTGAAAAATCTGTCAAAGAAGTCCTCCAGAATAAAATCGAGCAAAGACCCATCCCTCCCGCACTTATCGAAAGTGTAAAAGCCCGAATCAAAAGCAGCGCCCAGGCCGACTAAATCCCAAATTCAAAAAATCAAATCCCAAACTTTAGGTATATTGTGTTTGGATTTTGAGATTTGAAATTTGAAAAGATATGCCAGGTAAACTTATAATATTTTCTGCACCTTCCGGTTCAGGAAAAACTACCATTGTAAAACATTTGCTGGATACCAATCCCAACCTTGGATTCTCAATTTCTGCTTGTACTCGCGATAAGCGCGGCCGTAATGAGGAACATGGAAAGGATTATTATTTTCTCACCCCTGAAGAATTCAAAAAGAGAATTGATAACAACGAGTTTGTGGAGTATGAAGAAGTTTATCAGGGAGCGTTTTACGGCACACTGAAATCGGAAATCGAAAGAGTGTGGGCTACTGGCAAGCATGTGATCTTCGATGTTGATGTGAAAGGCGGCTTGAACCTGAAGAAATATTATGGCGACAAAGCGCTGGCAATATTTGTGAAATGTCCTTCCATGGAAGTGCTGGAGCAAAGACTGAGATCCAGAAAGACCGAAACGGAAGACAGTATTTCAACCAGGCTTTTTAAAGTGAAATTTGAAATGAGTTTCGAGAACAAATTCGATGTGACACTCGTCAACAGCGACCTTGATCAGGCTTTGAAGGACGCTAAGAAACTGGTCGACGACTTTATAGATAAGTAGAGTAGTGAGTATTGAGTTCTACGCTCAGCACCATTGATCATTACTCACTACAAATGACTCATGACTAAAATAGGTCTCTTTTTCGGTTCATTCAACCCCATTCATATCGGGCATATGATCATTGCCAGTACCATGCTGGAGAATACTGACCTTCAGCAGATCTGGTTTGTCGTATCGCCGCAGAATCCTTTGAAAAAAAGCAAGACGCTGCTGCATGAGTTCGATCGGTATGAAATTGTGCAGCGGTCTGTTTATGATAATTATAATTTTAAAGTGTGTGACGTAGAATTTCATCTACCTAAGCCAGGTTTCACGATCGACACGCTGACTTATCTTCAGGAAAAGCATAAAGACGATGAGTTTGTACTAATCATCGGCGAAGACAACCTGGTGCAGTTTCCTCAGTGGAAGAATTACGATAAAATACTTGAGTACTTTTCGCTCTATGTGTATCCGCGCCCGAATGCCGTATTTACGGAATTGAAAAATCACCCCAAAGTAAGAATGGTGCCTTCGCCGTTACTGGACATTTCTGCCACCTACATCCGTGAGTGTATTAAAAACGGGAAGTCAATTAAATACCTGGTACCGGAAGCTGTAGAGAGTTATATAAGGCAGAAGGGATTTTATCTTTAAACGTCATAAGTTGTACGTTTTAAGTATTACGTTAAAATGAATTCTGCTTTGCAAGCTTCAGAAGTCATTAACATGGAAATTGATTGACATAAAAAAGCTGCAAAAGCAGCTTTTCAAAACTTATAACGTAAAACGTATTACATATAACTCAAACAGTCATTATCTCTTCCTCTTTCTTACCCAGCAGTTCGTCAATTTTGGCAATATGTTCGTTGGTAATAGCCTGCACCTTCTCTTCCGCTTTTTTGATTTCATCTTCAGAAACACCGTCTTTCAAAAGCTTTTTAAGTTCTTCATTGGTGTCTTTTCTGATCGCACGGATCCCGACTTTCCCATTCTCGCATTCAGCTTTGACCATCTTTACCAGCGTCTTTCTTCTTTCTTCAGTCAGAGGAGGAATGTTAATACGCACAAAGTCCGAATCGCTCTGAGGGTTGAATCCCAGATTCGCATCTCTGATCGCTTTTTCTATCTCGGGTATTAATTTTTTCTCAAAAGGCTTAACAGCCAGGCTTCTGGCATCGGTGCTGGAAATGGAACTTACCTGCTCAAGAGGAGTAGCTATTCCATAATATTCCACCATAATGCCATGGAGCATAGAGGGCATTGCTTTGCCCGCCCGTATCTTAAACAATTCCGATTCAGTATGCTTCAGAGTCTTTAGCATTGAATCTTTGGCATCCTCCAGGTACATGTCAATTTCTTCCATAATTCTTGTTAATCTTTTTCAGTGGTTAAAAAAACGATCAGCCGTTAACGGTCACAAGCGTTCCAATGTCTTCGCCTTCCACAATTTTCACCAGGTTGCCTTTTTTGTTCATGTCGAATACAATGATCGGCAGGCCGTTTTCCTTGCAAAGCGTGAAGGCAGTCATATCCATAATCTGTAAGCCTTTCTGATAAACTTCTTTGAAGGAAATGTTGGAGTATCTTGTGGCGGTAGGATCTTTTTCAGGATCTGAAGTATAAATGCCATCCACCCGGGTTCCTTTCAGCACAGCATCGGCTTCGATTTCGATAGCTCGCAGGCTTGCTGCAGAATCAGTTGTAAAGTAAGGATTGCCGGTTCCTGCACCAAAAATGACGATACGTCCTTTTTCAAGGTGGCGTATGGCTCTTCTTCTGATAAAGGGTTCACAAACCTGTTCTATTTTAATACCGGAAAGCAGCCGGGTAAACATGCCGTTTTTTTCAAGGGCGCTCTGCAGTGCCATACCATTAATGACGGTAGCAAGCATGCCCATGTAGTCTCCCTGAACACGGTCGATGCCAGTCGTAGAAGCCTCCATGCCGCGATAGATATTTCCTCCGCCAATCACAATAGCGATTTGCACTCCCTTCTCCGCTACTTGTTTTATTTCCTTCGCATATTGCGTTAAAATTTCGGGATCAAGGCCATAGCTTTTGTTCCCCAGAAGGGCTTCACCACTAAGTTTAAGGAGTATTCTTTTATATTTCATCAGAGGAGTTTTCAAATCGGACAAATATAATAAATTATCAGTGTTTTAACAGCTAAAACTGTATAAGGATCTGGTTTTTTTCAACGCTGTCTCCTTTTTTTATTTTTATACTTTTGATCGTTCCTTCTCCGGGAGATTTAAGAATATTTTCCATCTTCATTGCTTCCAGTATCAGCAGCGTATCTCCGGCTTTTACCGTATCTCCTTCCCCCACTTTTACTTCGAGTATAAGTCCTGGCATAGGAGCTTTGATTTCATTGAGCTTTGATGTGCCGGCTTCGCTTATGCCCATTTTTTCCAGCAGCTCATCAAACTTGCCTTTGACCTTAAGAGAGGTCTTTACACCATTGACACGGATCACAAGATTTTTGGAAACGAAGTCGGCCTCCAGGATTTCCAGCCTGTATGATTTATTCCCATATATTGCATGGAAATTGTTTTGGTCAATTCTTGTAATATCCCATTCAAAAAGGGTATCGTCCAGATAAATCTTTCCTTCGTCCTCTTTGTATTGAATTGATTTATCTTTATTGGCAATTATTTTTAACATTGTATGTGAAATTACCTGTGAAACGAAAATTAGTTTAAATTATCATTTATTCAGCATTATTCAAACCTTCCGATATGTACATAAAATCTCTGCCGGTTATAATTCTCATTTCTGCGCTGACATTATCCTGTAAAATCAAAAGCAATACAGGGCTTTCGAAAAAGCCGACAACGACTGTAAAAAAGGAAGATAAAAAATTTCAGGCTCCCGCTTATAAAGGGCCTTATCAGTCATCCCGGACTTTAAAAAATGATTTGCTTCATACCAAACTGGAAGTAAGCTTTGACTGGACTCAGCAAATTCTGCATGGAACAGCGACCCTGACTTTCAGACCTTATTTTTATCCCCAGAACACGCTGGAGCTTGATGCCAAAGGAATGGACATCCATAGTATTGATCTGCTCGCTCCTAAAAGTCAGCCTTTAAAATTCAGCTACGACAGAAGGAAGATTCTTATTTCACTCGATAAGAGCTATCAGAAGAAAGACAGCTTTACTGTTCAGATAAAATACACCGCGAAGCCTAATGAACTTCCTAAAGGAGGAAGTGAAGCGATTACTTCAGATAAAGGGCTGTACTTTATTAACCCCGATGGTAAGGAACCTAACAAACCCCGTCAGATATGGACACAGGGTGAAACAGAAGCAAGCTCATGCTGGTTTCCTACCATTGATAGTCCGAATGAAAGAACAACACAGGAAATGTACATTACAGTAGATACAAACTTTACCGTACTTTCCAACGGAGAATTTATTTACAGCCAGAAAAATGCGGGAGGCACCAAGACCGAACACTGGAAGCAGGAACTGCCACACGCACCTTATCTTTTTATGATGGCAATCGGCGAGTTCAGTATGTATAAAGATCACTGGCAGGATATGGAAGTAAATTATTATGTGGAGCCTGCTTATGCGCCCTACGCAAAAAATATTTTCGGTAACACTCCTGAGATGATCGGATTTTATTCAGACAAACTTGGCTATAAATATCCCTGGGCCAAATATTCTGAAATTGTGGTAAGAGATTATGTTTCCGGAGCCATGGAAAATACAAGCGCTACCGTTTTTTATGAAGCACTTCAGGTGGATGACCGGTCGCTTCTGGATGAGAACTGGGATTTTATTATAGCCCACGAACTCTTTCACCATTGGTTCGGTGATCTGGTAACCTGCGAGTCGTGGTCAAACCTACCTCTGAACGAATCATTCGCCAATTATTCTGAATACCTCTGGGCAGAACATAAAATGGGTATTGATGAGGCTGAGCTGCACCGCGAGAAAGAAATGCTTGAATATTTTGATGAAGCAAAAAGAAAGCAGGAGCCACTGATACGTTTCAGATACCTGGATAAGGAAGACATGTTCGACCGTCACTCGTATAATAAAGGTGGCTGCATTCTGCACATGCTTCGTAAACAGGTAGGAGACGAAGCTTTTTTCGAATCATTAAAATTATACCTGCACAGAAATCAATTTACATCTGTAGAGGTGCACGACCTCAGACTGGCTTTTGAAGATGTTACAGGAGAAGATCTGAACTGGTTTTTCAATCAATGGTTTCTTTCTCCAGGCCATCCTGAACTTAAAGTCACTCATATATATAGCAATGGTTTGCTCAAGCTTCATATAGATCAGATTCAGGACACACTGAAATATCCGGTTTATAGGCTGCCTCTGGGTATAGATATCTGGGTAAACGGAATAAAGACAAGACAGAACATTATTATAGATAAAGCTTCCCAGGATTTTGATTTCTCTGTTCCAGCTCAACCGCAGTTGGTCTATTTCGATAGCGAGCACCAGCTGCTGGGTATGGTGCACCATGAAAAAAATGCCGAAGAGCTGCTGTTTCAGTTTAATTACGGAGAGGCATACCTTGTTAAAAAGAATGCCTTTGAAAAGATGTTCTCTTTAAAGGAGCAGGAAGGAGGAAGCGTAGATCAGAAATTCAGCAACCCTGCTGTGAGAGAGATCCTTCAAAAAGCCCTTACTGATAAATTCTGGGGAATCAGAGAGATGGCCCTCGATCAGTTCACAAAATACCTGATTCCGGAAATCGCTACTTATATGACCTATGTCAAGCAAATTGCCGAGACGGATCCTAAACCTCCGGTAAAAGCAAGAGCCATACAGTTCCTTTCATCCTATGCGAATGCCGAATATGTGGAAGTCTATAAAAAGGCACTAAGTGAAAGGCCATATTCTGTAGTAGGAGCAGGGCTTTCGGCTTATCTGAAGAGCGGTGATAAATCATATCGGATAAATTTCGCGGAGTTTGAAGCCATGGAAAATATCAATGTTACCATGGCTCTGGCGGAATATTACACCAGAACAAAAGATAAGAGCAAATACAATTGGTTTGAGGGTAAAATGAAAACCGGTAATGACAGGGATTTATACTCATTACTTCCCTATTTCGGTCAATATATCCAGTTTCTTGATGCGGAAGATAAGATCCGCGGCAAAGCCCTTCTGAAGGATATTTCCGAAAACAATAAATACGAAGTGATCAAGTCCCTGGCTGCCTATTACCTTGATAAGAAGTAGGTGAGAAGCCCCAATTCTTTCAATATAATTTTTTGGTAAAAATTTGAATAAACGAAAAAAGCCCTTATTTTTGCAGTTCCTTAAAAAATGAGGGGGTTTTTGGAAGCAGTTCCGAAAGACTTTTTTTAGGGATTAGTTCACTCAATTTACTGAAATTGTTGGGGAATGGGGAAATACCAAAGTGGCCAACTGGGGCAGACTGTAAATCTGCTGGCGTATGCCTTCGAAGGTTCGAATCCTTCTTTCCCCACCAAAAACAAATAAAATTGGTGGTGTGAGACGAGTGAGAATCACTTAATCACAGATCATTCAATCGTAATTGTAAATAATGCGGGAGTAGCTCAGTTGGTAGAGCGGCAGCCTTCCAAGCTGCAGGTCGCGGGTTCGAGCCTCGTCTCCCGCTCTAGATAGTGGTCATTAGATAACATTGGCAAGGGCTGGTGGTTGTTAATGACTATTCCTTAGCCGACGTAGCTCAGGGGTAGAGTACGTCCTTGGTAAGGACGGGGTCGTGGGTTCAATTCCCATCGTTGGCTCATTTTTTTAAGGCTTAATAACTAAGTATATAATAATTTAAATTTAACAAAACAGGATTTATCAAATATGGCTAAAGAAAATTTTGACCGTTCCAAACCACACGTGAACATAGGAACTATCGGTCACGTCGATCACGGTAAAACTACATTGACTGCCGCTATCACTAAAGTATTATCAGAAAAAGGACTTGCTGAAAAGAAAGACTTCTCTCAGATTGATAACGCTCCGGAAGAAAAAGAAAGAGGTATTACAATCAATACTTCTCACGTTGAGTATTCTACTCTAAAAAGACACTATGCACACGTTGACTGTCCAGGTCACGCTGACTATGTAAAGAACATGGTTACAGGTGCTGCACAGATGGATGGAGCTATCCTGGTGGTTGCTGCAACTGATGGTCCTATGCCACAGACACGCGAGCACATTCTTCTTGCCCGTCAGGTAGGTGTTCCTGCTCTGGTTGTATTCATGAACAAAGTTGACCTTGTCGACGATCCTGAATTGTTAGAGCTTGTTGAGCTTGAAGTAAGAGAGCTACTGAGCTTCTATGAATTTCCTGGTGATAAAATCAGCGTAATCAAAGGATCTGCTCTTGGCGGTCTGAATGGTGATGCTAAATGGGTGAAGTCAATCGAAGAATTGATGGATGCCGTTGATAACGATATTCCGATTCCTCCACGTGCTACTGATAAACCATTCCTGATGCCTGTTGAGGACGTGTTCTCAATCACTGGTAGAGGAACCGTGGCAACCGGAAGAATTGAAAGAGGTATCATCAACTCCGGTGAGGCAGTTGATATCCTTGGAATGGGTGCTGAAAACCTTAAGTCTACAGTAACTGGTGTTGAAATGTTCAGAAAGATCCTTGACAGAGGCGAAGCCGGCGATAACGTTGGTCTGCTGCTGAGAGGTATTGAGAAAGAGCAGATCAAGAGAGGTATGGTTATCTGCAAACCAGGTTCTGTAACTCCACATACTGAATTTAAAGCCGAAGTATATGTATTGTCTAAAGAAGAAGGTGGTAGACATACTCCATTCTTCAATAAATACAGACCTCAGTTTTACCTTAGAACTACTGACGTAACCGGCGAAATTTTCCTTCCGGACGGCGTTGAAATGGTTATGCCGGGTGATAACATTACCATCACGGTTAAGCTTATCAACTCTGTTGCTATGGATAAGGGACTTCGTTTCGCAATCCGTGAGGGTGGCAGAACCGTAGGTGCTGGCCAGGTGGTTGAGATCTTAAAATAAGTATAATCTAATATAAACAGTGCGTTTTTGGAATATTTTCAAGGACGCACTTGTTTATTTATACAATAATACCTAACTTTGCACTCCCTTTTGGGGAACGTGCATACGAGTGTAGCTTAATTGGTAGAGTAGCGGTCTCCAAAACCGTTGGTTGTAGGTTCGAGTCCTACCACTCGTGCACACGAAGAAATATATAGAATCAAATGGGTAAGATAGTAGCATTTGTAAAGGATTCAATTGACGAGCTGGTCACGAAAGTGAGCTGGCCGAGCTATGCGGAGCTTCAGAGTAGCTCAGTTCTGGTACTTGTTGCTTCCGTGATCTTTGCCTTATTAATAGGTTTGATAGATTACTTATTTAAGAATGGGGTTTCTGTACTTTATCAGAATCTCTAAGATCAACAGGAAATGGGACTTAACTGGTATGTTATAAGGGCGGTAAGCGGGCAGGAAAAGAAAGTGAAGAGCTATCTTGAGAATGAAATTACCCGGCAGAAACTGCAGGAGTTCATTCCACAGGTGCTGATTCCTTCTGAGAAAGTGTATGAAATGAGGAATGGCAAAAAAAGAGTGAGAGAAAGGAATTTCTTTCCGGGCTATGTTCTTATTTCAGCCGATCTTTCTCATGGTGAAGCAGCCCACATTATTACCAGCATTCCGGGAGTTATCGGATTTCTGGGTTCAAACGAAGCAGGACAAACCTCCAAGAAGCCTGTACCACTTCGCCAGTCAGAAGTGAACAGAATACTTGGAAAGGTAGACGAAATAGATGAGAAGGAAGAAAAGCTGGAGACTCCTTTTATAGTAGGAGAATCAGTGAAAGTGATGGATGGTCCTTTCAACGGATTTACAGGATCGGTTGAAGAAGTTTTTGAAGAAAGAAAAAAACTCAATGTTATGGTGAAGATTTTCGGTAGAAACACACCCGTTGAGCTTAATTACATGCAAGTCGAGAAAATGCAATAACAATGGCAAAGGAAATTGGTGGATATCTGAAATTACAGATCAAAGGAGCTGGGGCAAATCCCTCACCTCCGGTAGGACCAGCTCTTGGTAGCAAGGGTCTAAACATTATGGAGTTCTGCAAACAATTCAATGCGAGAACCCAGGAAAAACCAGGTGTATTACTGCCTGTTCTTATTACTATTTACAAGGATAAATCCTTTGACTTCGTAATCAAGACACCTCCGGCAGCGATACTATTGATTGAGGCTTCCAAAGTTAAAAAGGGTTCTGCTGAACCTAATAGAAATAAGGTGGGTTCTGTTACATGGGATCAGGTGAAAACAATCGCTGAAACCAAACTGCCTGATTTAAATACTCCTAAGATTGAATCAGCAATGAAACAAATCGCAGGAACAGCAAGAAGTTTGGGCTTAACCGTAACCGGTAAAGCTCCCTGGGATAAATAATATTACCGAGATGGCAAAATTAACAAAAAATCAAAAGGCGGTTCAGGCCAAATTCAATGCAGAGAAAGAATACTCTCTGACCGATGCAGCCAAGCTAGTAAAGGAAATTACTTTCACCAAGTTTGATGCAACCGTAGATCTGGATGTCAGATTAGGCGTTGATCCGAAGAAATCAGACCAGATGGTCCGTGGCATTGTTGCCCTTCCTCACGGAACAGGTAAAAATGTAAGAGTACTGGTACTTTGCACTCCTGATAAAGCTCAGGAAGCAAAAGATGCAGGTGCTGAGCACGTAGGTCTTGACGACTATATTCAAAAAATTGAAGGTGGTTGGGTTGATATCGATGTAATCATTACCATGCCTACCGTTATGGCAAAAGTAGGTAAGCTGGGAAGAGTACTTGGTCCAAGAAACCTGATGCCAAATCCGAAAGCTGGTACAGTTACCCTGGAAGTAGGTAAGGCAGTAAAAGAAATCAAGCAAGGTAAAATCGACTTCAAAGTTGATAAAACCGGAATTATTCATGCGAGCATCGGAAAAGTGTCTTTCACTCCCGATAAGCTTACCGACAATGCCAATGAAGTGCTTCAGATGATTGCTAAATTAAAACCGGCATCTGCAAAAGGTACTTACATCAAGAGCATTCATATTTCAAGCACCATGAGTAAGGGTATAACAATAGATAAGGGTTCTATAATAGGATTATAATCATGACCAGAGAAGAAAAAGGGGTTATCATCGACGATCTTAGTCAGAAGTTTGCAGAACACAACTTCTTCTACATCACAGATGCAGCAGGCCTTACCGTTGACGAAATTAACAAGTTCAGAAAACTTTGCTACGCAAGAGGAATCGAATATAAAGTGGTGAAAAACTCACTGATCAAGAAAGCCTTGCAAAGCACAAAGAAAGATTACTCATCTTTCGACAGCAAAGTATTAAAAGGATTTTCAGGTGTTCTTTTCTCAAAAGAATCAGGCAGCGCACCAGCTAAGCTTCTTCAGGAATTCCGCAAGGGCGGAGCTGAAAAGCCAATATTCAAAGGTGCCTCTATCGATTCCGATATCATTATCGGTGAAGAGAACCTGGATATGCTGAGCAAGCTGAAATCTAAACATGAATTAGTCGGAGAAATCATCGGTATACTACAGTCTCCAGCTAAGAATGTTATTTCTGCCCTGCAAAGCAGTGGAAATAAATTATCAGGAATTGTAAAGACTCTTTCTGAGAGACCCGAAACCAAATAAGTGTTGTAATTAATAAATTTTAATAATTTTTAAAAAGAGAATAAAATGGCAGATTTAAAAGCGTTCGCAGAGCAATTAGTTAACTTATCTGTTAAAGAAGTTAACGACTTAGCTAAAATATTAAAGGATGAGTATGGCATTGAGCCAGCAGCAGCAGCTCCTGTTATGGTAGCAGGCGGTGGTTCTTCAGCAGGCGGCGGTGACGCAGCAGCAGAAAAAACAGCTTTCACTGTAGTTCTTAAGAGCCCAGGTGGTGCTAAACTCGCTATCGTTAAATTAGTGAAAGAACTTACTGGTCTTGGACTGAAAGAAGCAAAAGAACTTGTTGATGCTGCTCCAAAGGCTGTAAAAG
>JBJMLY010000134.1:0-4116 GCA_045805025.1 Cytophagaceae bacterium
AAAAGAACTATTCACACAGGAGGTAGCGTCGAGTACGAAAATAGTATCATTCCCGCCGGAGACAAATGTGATGCTGATGGTACTGTCGTTCACCACGGAAACGTCGCCTCCTCCTGTTGTATAGCCGGAAAAATTCAGCTTGTTTTTGTTTCCGATAGAGTATAAGGTACTCTGTTGAGGACAAACAGTATCCGGGCCGGCTATGGTTAACTTTACCGGAGATTTTTTTTCAAACAGATTGGGAATGCTCCAGTTGGCATAGTTGCCCACATCGATCGTATAACTGTTGAAGTCGCAGGCGGGGCCCAGCAGGTTGGGTTGATTAATGACGGAGATTTGTGGCTGCAGTGTTCCCGATACATAGATCTTATCATCAGGTCCAAGCTGCATTCCTGTAAAGCCCCAGGGATTACCTAAATTTGAGAGGGGTGAAAGTGAGTTGATGATAGCAGAAGGAGATCCCGCATTCATGTTTATCTGAAAAAGAGTAGTAGGTCCACCCAGAACACATGAAAGATAAAGTCTGGAATCATCCGGTGAAAATTCTACACCATAAGGCTGTGAAAACTCATTCGTAGGAACAGTTATTAAATTGGAAAGCACACCGGTAGACTTATTGAAATCAAATATCTCCAAAAATCTCGGGGCTTCGACAAAAACATTGGCGAGTTTCTTGCCATCGTGTGAGAATTTCATAGCTCCTAATTCCTGAGGATTTGTTCCTGTCGCGCCGATGGACGTAGACACAGGGTTTCCCACACCATTTTTTGTCACCGGGTATGACAGAAAAGTATTTAAATAATAGTCACGGGTCATCACCCAGATGTCTTCTCCGTTGGCGTGATAAGTAGCTGTCAGCTTCTCGGCGTTGGGCGCGAACAAAAGAATATTTTTTTCACTGGTGACGGCGCCCAGGCCTCCGTTGAGGCTCATGTCAATGACGTGGTAACGGTATCCGTTGACACAATAATTTTCGGCTTCATCGGAAGTGAACAGTATATATTTGCCGGGATTTGCCGGGTAGGGTATTGCGAGGCTGCCTTGTGTGGAAGACCGTCCCCCCAGCAGACCCGCGCCATTGAGCATGAGTGTATGATTCCTGTTATAGACGCTGTCGCCATTGCTGTAAAACAATATATCTCCCTGGTTGTCGAACGCGATGGCATTCCCTTCCCCTGCAAACATATTGCCGTCTGTAAGAGGAACAGGAAGGCCATTGCTGAAGTCCAGTCCGCAATGGTCCCCGAAATACCATTGCTTACCCCGTGCCGCCACCGAGCAATCTTTCACGCGAATGGTGACATACGTCGAAGTATCGCTGCATGAGCCATTCAGGGCGATCAATCCTACCGCGTAGTTCCCAGGCTGCGGGAATACATAGGTCAGGTCAGTGGATGTGCCTGCCGGATTATTATCCACGAGCCATTGATAGGAGACTGCGCCGGTGGAAGTATTGGTGAAACTTACGGACTGTCCCGGACTCACTGAGTAAGCGCCTGTCGTAAAAGAGGCCTCTGCAATACAGGTGACGTAGATGGTATCGGTACTGCTTTTGGTACAGGAGATATCCGGATTGTCCGCGACCAGCTGAACGATATAAATTCCTGTATTCGTAAATGTATAAGAAGGATTGGCTGCGGTCGAAAACAGATTGCCGTTCAGTTTCCATTTAAAGCCCGTGGCACCGGAAGTAGTATTATTGAAATTCACGGATGATCCGGCCAGGATATTTGTGGCGGAAGAAGTGAAAGCGATGCTGATAGGCGAGGAGCATGGAAAGCTGCAGACATCTGATTGAAGAAGGCTGGCCCGCGGTCCGAGGAGGGAAGCCTGCATCCTGTCCTTCTGTCCGGGCGTAAATAAATCCTGACATTCCTGATAACCGTAGTCCATGAAATTTTTGAACAGGTCATTCTGATCTCCCGATCCTCCTGCGGACGCAGGACGGAATGGGTTGTTCGTTGAGGGATCATCGGAGTCTGTCTGACAGGAATTTATAAAAGACTGGCAGGGAAAGACCGGGGCGGTAGAGTTATCAGGAGGGGTGTCGCAGATATGATCTCCGCTCAGCAGGCAGTTGTCGTTTTGACAGCCGCTTTCAAAGGTATGGTATAGGTTGAGATAATGGCCGCTCTCGTGAATATGTACTTTGGAGTTATCCGTTGAGCTTCCGAAAAAGGCGGCCTCGCTCACGATCCCATCGTAGGGCTGTCCGTGCGCAGCAGCAAAGTACGCGTATCCGGCGACGGCACAGTTGCCGTTTGCACAAATTTCTTTCACCAGCCAGATGTTCAGGTATTGGGTAGGATCCCAGCGGATGAGGTTCTTGAGTGAAAGATCCTGTGTGGTCGATTCGACATTGGTGAGTGAGGAAGCCACCCGGTTGATCCCGCTGGTATAATTGCCGGAAGGATCGGTCTGCGCCAGGCAAAAGCTTATGCCCATATTGGTGCCTCCACTGCCGTTATAGGGAGGGAGGGCTGCATAGGCATCGTTCAGGTGCTTGATCCCGGCGAGCACCTGCTGATCAGAAATATTTTCCGGACCGTTATTATGAATGATGTGTACTACGACCGGAATGGTGTATGTGCCTGCGGTTTTTAACAGTTTCGCGGCATAATGATTATTGAGTTTGCTGTTCTGAAAATTGTAGCTTTGAAGCTCTGTCTCTTTGAATTTATTCCGGTAGATGGAATCTTCGCTGAGTTTTTTCTGATGCAGAACAGAGAAGCTGCAACTTTCTGCGGAACTATGTTGAGAGTATGCACGGATGCTGAATGCTGATGCCAGAATAAAGCAAATAATCCGGAAGGCTGTCATAATGAATGAGTGTTATTGATTTTCTCAGAAAAGATTTCCAGGCTATGGATATTCTGTTCTCCGTCTAAAAAATGTGTAGCCAAATCTTGTATAAGATATTAAAAATAAATGACATAGAGATACAATACCGCGAATACTCAGAAGCAAGTTGGGGATGAATATAAAAGAGATGTATTCAGCCCGCACTCCCTATATCCAAATCGGATAAAAACCGTATCTTGTATTATTTAACAGACCGCCTATGTTTGGATTTGGATACTATACGCCCGTTTTGATTCTCCAGGCTTTTTGTTTGTACCATGCCTATAAGAATAACAATCAGCAAAAATGGTATTGGATCATCCTGTTTTTTCCTCTCGGGGGATGCCTGATCTATTTATATGATAACTTTTACAGCAGAAACAAGCTAAAATCTTTTTCTGAGGTCGCTAAGAATATAGTGAACAGCAACCGCAGAATCGAGCAGCTTGAAAGAGAGGTTAAGTTCAACGACAATGTCACCAACAAAATTAATCTCGCCGACGCCTATATGACGGTCGACCGGTACGAGGAAGCTGTTAAACTTTATGAAAGCTGCCTGACAGGTTTCAGATCCGACGATCCGTTTGTTCAGATGAAGCTATTAAGCGCGTATTACCAGCATAAAAATTATAAGAAAGTTATTGAGCTCGGACAAAAGCTTTCCGGTTACAAAGACTTTAAAAATTCAGAACAGAGGATCGCTTTAGCCTGGGCTTATTATTTTGAAAACGATCATGCAAAATGCCTTGAAGTGTTTAAAGATTGCAACAGAACTTTTACCAATTATAAGCACCGGGTAGAATATTCTAAAGCATTGCTGCAATTAAATAAACCGGAGGAAGCCGAAGGAGTGTTAGCATCTCTGCTGGAGGAATTCGAATTGCTGAAAGGCTATGAACGCTCTGCTACCAGAGGTTTGATGAGGGAAGCAAAGGAACTCACAAGACAATTGGAGAAGATTAACGGGTAAATTATCATAGTCCAGAGGTCAATAAGACTCCTTTTCGTAAAATTATTTCAGCATATAAGTTGTTAAAAGCAAAAAGGGCCCTTACCCTTTTCTCTTGTATCCATGAACACCTTATTACAAAAAATTAAAAACTGCCGGGAATGCGAGAAGCACCTTGACTTAGGCGCGAATCCGATTATCAGGGCGAGCAGGAAGAGTAAAATACTGGTCATCGGACAAGCGCCGGGAAGAATTGTTCATGAAACCTCTATTCCCTGGAATGACAAGAGCGGCGATAACCTGAGAGGCTGGTTGGGTGTTGATAA
>JBJMLY010000135.1:0-6048 GCA_045805025.1 Cytophagaceae bacterium
CGGAGACCTGATCAAAGTAAGAATAGAGCTGAGGGTAGACAGGCCAATGGAATATGTGCATATGAAAGACATGCGTGCCTCTGCCTTCGAGCCGGTGAATGTGATATCGCAATATAAGTATCAGGATGGTCTGGGCTATTATGAAAGCACAAGGGATGCAGCCACCAATTTCTTTATCGGATATCTGCCCAAAGGAACATTCGTGTTTGAGTATCCGCTGAGGATAACGCACGACGGAGATTTTTCGAACGGCATTACCACGATCCAGTGCATGTATGCGCCGGAATTTACCAGTCATTCGGAAGGAGTGAGGGTGAAGGTGGGGAAATAACGAATTTTAAATTTTGAGTTTTGAATTTTGAATTAATATAATGGATTGTCGTCTGTTAAAATTTAGTGTATTTATTAAGCAGCAATCCTGTTAATCATTTAATCCTATAATCATGGTTCAGACAATGGTAAAATACATTCTGTCACTCCTTGCCCTCGCGGGCTCCTTCACAGGAACCTTTGCACAGGCTTCCTTTCAATCATCCAGTACATTTAAGACCACGCTGGATGCGACGGTTTATGTGCTCAACTTTCCTTCTGCCAAAACGAAGGCCAGGGATTTTATCAAATCTTCTTCTTCCAGGGTAATCAATGAAAGTGAAGGTAAGGCAAGTTTCCACGTGGAGTTTGATATGGAAGAGAGAGAACTGAAGAATTTCGATTCGTTGATTGCCGGTTTGGGTTATACGACCAACCGTCAGCTTAAAACCGTGAACTATACGGAGACGATCGCGCAGCTGAAAGTCAGACGAGAGTTTCTGAAAAATAAGATTTCCGTTTACAATACCGAGCTTAGCCGTCCGGATATTGATAAGGACCGCTACTATCAGTACTGGCAGCAGGTTCGTAATTTTGAAGAAGAGGTATTTAAGATTGATCAGGATATCGCTTCCTCCACGCAGGTGAATTCATCCATTCTTGTTTCGCTGGATCTGATGGATGAGATTACCAGTCCGACGGGAACGAAAGTTTCTTTCGTGAATATGCCCGGCATTGAATACAGTCTGCTGCGCATAGAAAACCCGGCGAAAAATATTTCAGGCTCTTTGTATCGAGGGATACTGTTAAAGTATATGTTCACGAAGGGGAAGAGCTATGTGACGTTGGGTGCTTATAAAGATATATCCTCTAATCCACTGAACGATACGGCGAGAATCCAGGAGATGTTCCAGTTCGGCTTCGGCCAGGATTTTTATCCCAAGCATTTCGGCCGGGGTAATAACAAGTTCTTTAACCTGTATACCGGCTACAGCATCGGAGGATTTTTTGCCACCAGCAATACACGCTCCCAGACCATCTGCAACCTGAATGCCTACTTTGGTATTGAGCTTTTCAAGAGTCGTCATATCCTGGTCGACAACAGAGTTGGCTATTTCGTTCCGCTGACCTATAACAGAGACCTGAGAGGACTTCTGTATAATGCTTCTTTTAATTTTGTGTTCTGATTTTTTATGAACAGAAGATGTCCCCTGCTGATTTTAGTTTTGCTTTCAGCCTCTTCCTTTAAATTTCAGGACAGATGTGAGGAGTATACAACCGGAGAAAAAAGAACTAATAATTTACTGGGGTACAAGCATACGGTATATTATAAAACCGGAGAAATTAAATTCGTATGCCACGAACATCATACAGGCTTCTACGGAAAAGGAACTGGTATAATACGCAAATACAATTTTAAAAGACATTACTATGATCGCTGCGGAAATTTGAAATTGATCGTGCTGGGGAAAAGAGAAGAGGGCTGCTGGAGAAATGAAGTGAAGATCCTGAAAGTGACGAGGAAAAATGAGAGCTCTTTTTGCGAAAAAGAGGAATTTATTTATCCCGGTATTTCCGAGATAGAAAAAGACTAATGGAGTCTCTTCTGCTATTTGTATAACAGATAATCCATCCTTAACTCGGAAATCCGATGCTGGCTCATCACCTCCTTTTTAAAATCAGCGGAGCTACTGGAATCGGTCAGGACTTTTACTTCCTGGTATCCATGGGAGGTTGGACTATAATTGTTTATTCTGTATTGCCTTGCCTGCTCGATAATTTTTTCTTCAGGCTCATTTTTTGAATTCAGCACCTCCACAAAAAACGCCGCGTAGGATCCTTTTCCTCCGCCCGTTTTATTTTTTGACATCAGGAAGCAGACAGAATAAGCCTTGCCCTGGCTGGGTTTCGGGTAAAGCTTTTCCAGGTAAGCCTGCACCAGCGAATCGGAATCGCATGTGCCATCGTCGCAGTATTTAATAAGATTACCTCCTGTTCTCCAGGAGAAATTGATTCCATCCTGTGAACTTTGTACCGGATCATCGCCGCCGAAAAGGATAGCATCAAAATCTTTCAATTCTCCTTTTTTTAATTTTCTCAGACTTTTGTCCAGTACACCATGGATCATTCTTTCCATCTCATCGCCTGTGTTGTTCGCTTGTCCGAGACCGCTTTCGGAAACATTCACATAACTCACATAATTGAATCTTCTGCCGGGCCAGCAAAGCATGTAGATATCTTTCTCCTTGCGTCTCTCCACCCGTGATTCTCTCAGGCCTGCTCTGGATTTTTTAAATTTAATCAATCTTCCCTTATAGACATGATTAAATACGATCGCATCAAAATCTTTGTCGTGCCTGCCTTTGCTCTGCGCTTTTACCTCATCCTCCAGCGCTTCGTTCACGATCCGCATAATAATGCCTATGCCGCCTTTGTTGTAATCTTCGGTGTATCTGGATGGATGCAGTTGTGCGCCTGCTTCGGTATATTCATCCACCGGCAGACAGTACACATAAATAATTTTCCCATCGTACGAAAATGGGAGTCCGGTTTTATCGTATTTAATTTTTTTATAGACAGAAGAGCTGAGTCCGGCCAGGGAAAAAAGTAGGAGGGATAGGACTATAAGGCGCTTCCGGGTCATTCAGATACTTAGCTACGCCGCAATTTGTCAAAATTTTTCTATGTATAAAAATAACCATGCCGCGTAGTTAAGACGGTCATTATTGTTAAAATAATAAACGACAATCATTAATTCCCGTGAAATTCAGCTGGAGAAAGCTTCTCCGATCATTTAAGTCCAAATACTCGCAAAATACGGGGCTTTTGTGTAAATTTAGTAAGCATCATGAAAAGCATCTGCAGATTTTATTTTCTGATTATCTTTACTGCAGTCCACACCCTTTCTTTTTCTCAGGGGCTGCGACTGAATGAAATTGTGTCCTCGAATTCCAATGGGCTTACTGATTATAACGGGAAGCATTCCGACTGGATTGAAATTTATAATGGAAGCGGATCGGCCATTAACCTGAACGGCTATTTTCTGTCCGATCATGAATCTGCTCCCGAGAAATGGACTTTCCCTTCCAGAATTATCAACGCAGGACAATTTTTGGTGGTTTTTGCTTCGGGCAACGATGTGGTGTATCCAAACGGCGAAATCCATACGAACTTTTCTTTGTCCTCGGATGGTGAAAAAATTCTTTTAAGTAATCCATCGGGAATTCTTCTCGATTCAATTACCGGTTCAGATCCATTAGTGGATCTTTCCTATGGCAGGATTCCCGATGGAACAGGGGCCTGGAAGTTTTTTACATCACCTACACCGGACCTTTCAAATACAGGCAGCGCCTCTTATCTGGGAACATTGCCCAGCCCTGTATTTTCGGCGAAAGGCGGTTTTTATACGAGTGCCTTCACTCTCTCGCTTTCCAGTGAAGATGCCTCGGCTTCGGTGTTCTACACGCTCGATGGTTCAGAACCGACTACTTCTTCCACGCTTTATACCGGACCTATTCTGATACAGAACAGGAATTCCAATCCCAACAAGCTTAGTCTGGTCAGGACTGCTTTTGATCCTTATTGGGATGTTCCTTATTCTAAAATTGAAAAAGCCACGATAGTGCGGGCCAAAATTTTCAAACCCGGCTATCTGCCTGGCAAGACCTTAAGTAATACCTATTTTGTTGATCCCGCCATAAAAACAAGATTCGGAGTTTCAGTATTTTCTCTGATCACCGATACGGCCAATCTTTTTAACTATGATTCAGGAATCTATGTGCCTGGAAAAACATTCGACGATTTTAAAGCTGCCCATCCCGGTGGACCTTTCAATGGCGGTTCACCTGCCAACTACAACCAGGCTGGAAAACGCTGGGAAAAGCCGGCACATATAGAATTTTTTAACACGGATGGAGAGCGAGTTTTTTCGCAAAGCATCGGGATTGGCATACATGGAAACTACAGCAGAGTACTTAGAGACAAATCACTGAACTTTGATGCTGGCAAACAATACGATAACAAGTCGGACATGAATTATGAATTTTTCCCCGGACTTACGGTGCAGAACGACAATAGGAAATCTCTGCATAAATTTAAAAACCTGATGCTGCGGAATTCAGGCAATGACTGGGGAAATTCAATGATCCGGGATGGATTTATGCAATCCCTGATCTCCCATACAGATTTGGACATTCAGGCATACAGGCCATGCATTTTATATGTAGACGGGGAATATTGGGGACTGCACGACCTGCGTGAAAAATTCAATCCGGACTACCTGGAAAGTAATTACGGCATCAGCAAGGACAGCGTCACGATACTATACGAACTTAACCTGGACGAGGGACCTGTGGGCAGTGATGTTCCTTTTCAGAATCTGGTGGCCTATAGCGCCGTCAGTGATATGACCCTTCCGGCTTCCTATGATTATGTGAAGACCCAGATGGATGTGGAGAACTATGCCGATTACAATGCTTTTGAAATTTACGTCAACAACGGCGACTGGCCCGGGAATAACACCAAGCTCTGGAGGAAGCTTGTGAATTATACGCCCAATGCACCAATGGGGCACGACGGCCGCTGGAGATGGGCAGTGTATGATACGGATTTCGGATTTAATATATGGGCCGGCTCAGTGAACGGGACCTGGAAGTCTTCTTTCAGAAATAATATGATTGATTTTGCTACCATGACAGGAGGAGCCAGCTGGCCCAATCCTGACTGGTCCACAATGCTTTTCAGGAACCTTCTGAAGAATGAGGAGTTTAAAAATCTTTTCCTGAACAGAGTAGCAGGTCATCTCAATACATCGTTCAAAGAATCAAGAGTGCATGGGCACCTGATGTCGACCGTTGCAGTCATCGAGAAAGAAATGATTCATCATGTCAACCGCTGGCGCTCGCCATGGAGTATTGCTGCCTGGTATGACGACCTGGTTAATATGGATAGCTTCGCACTCTACAGACCTTTTTATGTTCGTCAGCAAATGGTCAGCCATTTCGGATTGAGCGGAGAATATACCTTAACAGTAGATGTCTCCGATAAAACGATGGGTTCTGTTATGGTGAATGATATTCTGATCAATGGAAATACAGTGGGGCTCGAAGGAGCGGCTTACCCCTGGGAAGGGGTTTACTTTAATAATATACCGCTTACGCTTAAAGCTGTTCCAGCCGATGGTTACAGATTTGTTCGCTGGAAGGAAACAGGTTCTGCCCGCGATTCCATTATCGTCTCCAGCAGTTCTGACCAAACCTATACTGCTGTTTTTGAACTGAAGCAGCCTTTTGTGCCTTCTGCTAATAATGTCAAAATCTATCCTAATCCTGCCCAGGGAAGTTTTAAAATTTTTTCCAGCGATATTAATGAAGGCGAGGTAAGCCTTCATCTCATTGATATGTTGGGTAAAGAGTTTTATTCGGGCAGCTATACCAAGTCATCGGCAAGCTTTGAAGAGACTGTCAATGTAAGCAGCGTACCGGCGGGAATCTACATGCTAAAGCTCAGCGCCGGAAACGGTACATATTTTACCAAGGTCATACTGGAAGAATAGCCCACCTCGTTTTTAAGAACTTAGTTTTCTCCGGGCTTGTTCTTCATTCAGACAAGGAGGGATTATGGAATTTGTTAAAAGAGTTGACACATGGTCTGTGCAGCATAGCAGATCAGTAATGTTTGCAGTGCTCAGAATGTTGCTTGGAATATTATTGCTGGCAACAGCCATTGAATTTATAGGTA
>JBJMLY010000136.1:0-6472 GCA_045805025.1 Cytophagaceae bacterium
CGGCTTTGGAATCCCGGTCCTGATTTCCATCATATTCTTCATTCTTCTTTATGTACTTTCCATCATAGGAGAGAAGCTGGCCAAAGAGAATGTAATTCCCGTATGGCTGGGCATGTGGGCAGCCAATATGATCCTACTGCCTATAGGACTTTTCTTTATGAGGCAGGCCAGAAATGATTCCAGGATATTCGAAACCGATTTTTATCGGGTACTTGGGGATAAAATTTCCCGGCTTTTTAAAAGAAAAATACAGCAGGCCGGCGTTTAATTTCTTGAAATAGAAATGAAAAAGCTGGATAAACTTATTTTATCGTCATTTATCAGCCCTTTTTTACTGGCTTTTTCAATAATTATTTTCATCCTTCTAACTGTTTTTCTTCTTTCCTACCTCGATGAATTTATTGGAAAAGATCTTGGATTCACGGTATTTTCCGAGCTCATCTTCTATTTCAGTCTTAACATGATGCCCGTGGCCTTACCATTGGCTATACTTTTATCTTCACTAATAACTTTTGGAAACCTAGGGGAATATTATGAGCTAACGGCGATTAAAAGTGCCGGCATTACACTCACAAGAATTCTTTGGCCTGTTTTGATTCTTATCGTTGGTCTTAGCATTGGCTCATTTTACTTTAATAACATAATCGTACCCAAAGCCAACCTGAAAGCATATAGTCTTTTGTACGATGTACGACAAAAAAAGCCCGCCGTAGATTTTAAAGAAGGAACATTTTACAACGGGCTTCCGGGTTATAGCATCCGGGTTCTAAAAAAAGATCCGGACGGCAAAAGTCTGAAAGGGCTCACGATCTATAAGCATAGCAACAATAACACAGAATTGATTGTGGCCGACTCCGCCCGCGTTTATACCAGCAATAAGTTCTATCTCACTTTAGAACTTTATACTGGAAACCATTACCGGGAATACTCCTCTGACCAGGAACTCTATTCGAAAGATTTTGTAAAGAATCATTTCAGCCACACCAAACTTATATTTAACCTGAGCAGTCTCGCGCATACACCAGATTCTCTTTTCAAAGGGAATAACAAAATGAAAGATTGGAAACAACTGAAAGAGGAAGCCCATGCATTCCGTAATATCTATTACCGGGAGGAAATACAAATCAGAAGTAATATGGAGACGCTCTCTGGTTTTACCTTTCAGAAAAAAGTACCTGTTTCCGGCTCGCAAGATTCTATTATTCTGGCACAAGCTGTTAATTCTGCCAGATTAGTCAGTAATAAAATAGACTCCGCCATGAAACACCTGGAAAGTATCAGGCAGGATGCAATAAGCTGCGAAATTGAAATGCACCGAAAGTACACTCAATCGATCGCCTGCCTGATCCTGTTCCTCATCGGAGCTCCTCTGGGAGCCATTATCCGCAAGGGCGGCTTTGGAATCCCGGTCCTGATTTCCATCATATTCTTCATTCTTCTTTATGTACTTTCCATCATAGGAGAGAAGCTGGCCAAAGAGAATGTAATTCCCGTATGGCTGGGCATGTGGGCAGCCAATATGATCCTGATGCCTATAGGACTTTTCTTTATGAGACAGGCCAGAAATGATTCCAGGATATTCGAAACCGATTTTTATCGGGTACTTGGGGATAAAATTTCCCGCTTATTTAAAAGAAAAATGCAAAAAACATAAGATTTAAAAGATTAATCATTGCATCTGATCCTTAAAGTCCTTAAATTTGCGGTTTATAAATGTTTACTAAAGAAAAGCTGAACTAAGGAAATGTATTTAACAAGCGCTAAAAAACAGGAAATTTTTAAAACGAACGGCAAAGCAAAATCAGCCAAAGATACAGGCTCTGCTGAATCACAAATCGGTTTATTCACATTCAGAATCAACCACCTTACAGAACACTTGCAAACCAACAAAAAAGACTATTCAACACGTCTGGGTCTTCTGAAACTGGTTGGTAAAAGAAGAAGATTGCTCGATTACCTGTTCAAAACCGATATCGAAAGATACAGAGCGATTATCGCCGAACTGAACATCAGAAAATAATTCATATAAAAGGAAAGAAGGGGTTCACAGGAGTCCCTTCTTTTTCTTTTAATAAGCTGCTCACTCCGCAATATCATATTGCATTCCGCTTAAAGCTGTTTTACAAAAAAATCAACTCGAAATGTTACCACAAGTAATTACAAAAAAAATCATACTGAATGATGGTAGAGAGATCACCATTGAAACCGGTAAACTAGCCAAACAGGCTGATGGTTCTGCCGTTGTAAAAATGGGTCAGACCATGCTCTTAGCAACGGTCGTATCTGCTAAAGAAGCCAAAGAAGGCGTGGATTTCATGCCTCTTTCCGTCGACTATCAGGAAAAATTTGCATCTGCAGGAAAAATACCCGGAGGCTTTCTGAAAAGAGAAGGTCGCCTTTCAGATTATGAAATTCTTATTTCGCGTCTTGTAGACCGCGCGATGAGACCTCTGTTTCCGGATGATTATCATGCCGACACCCAGGTTGCCATTACGCTTATATCTGCTGACAAAGAATGTCCGCCTGATGCACTCGCTGCCTTGGCTGCTTCAGCAGCGATTTCTGTATCGGATATCCCTTTCAACGGGCCTATCTCTGAAGTAAGAGTGGTAAGAGTGGAGGGAGCTTTTATCGTTAATCCAACACCTTCGCAAATTGAAAAATGCGACATCGATATTATGGTTGGAGCTTCTCATGACAATATCCTCATGG
The DNA here is from genome assembly GCA_045805025.1 of Cytophagaceae bacterium. Classification (GTDB taxonomy): domain Bacteria; phylum Bacteroidota; class Bacteroidia; order Cytophagales; family Cytophagaceae; genus DATMOV01. The sequence goes on from JBJMLY010000136.1 coordinate 2,713, forward strand.
TAGAGGGTGAAATGAAGGAAGTTTCTGAAGCCGATATGCTGGAAGCATTGAAGGTTGGTCACGAAGCGATTAAAGTTCAGTGCGCTGTGCTGAAAGAACTCGAAGCTGCTGCCGGTAAAACAGTAAAAAGAGAATACAGCCACGAGACAAATAGTCCGGAGCTGAAGGAAGAAATGCATAAGCTGCTTTATGATAAAGTGTATCAGGTCGCAGCTCAGAAAAATCCAAATAAATCCAAAAGATCCGAAGGCTTTAAAGCTGTTAAGGAAGAGTATAAAAAATCATTACCGGAAGACAATACGATCAATCAGGCCTTGATTAGTAAATACTATCATGATATTGAAAAAGAGGCTGTTAGAAACCTTGTCTTAAATGAAAGAATCAGGCTTGACGGACGTAAGCTGGACGAGATCAGACCCATCTGGAGCGAGGTAGATTACCTTCCTGCAGCCCATGGATCGGCTATCTTCACCCGTGGAGAAACTCAATCTTTAACGACGGTAACACTGGGTACCAAGCTCGATGAGCAGATGATCGATAGCGCCATGCTGACCGGTTATAATAAATTCATCCTGCACTACAATTTCCCAGGCTTTTCAACCGGTGAAGTAAAACCGAACAGAGGTCCGGGAAGAAGAGAAGTAGGTCACGGAAACCTGGCTATGAGAGCCCTAAAAAAAGTATTACCCCCTGTTCTGGAAAATCCATACACCATCCGGATCGTATCCGATATTCTTGAATCGAACGGTTCCTCTTCGATGGCTACCGTATGTGCGGGAACATTGGCTCTGATGGATGCAGGAGTAAAGATATCAGGTCCTGTATCCGGTATTGCCATGGGACTTATCGCAGATTCAAAGACCGGCAAATGGGCTGTACTTTCTGACATTCTGGGTGATGAAGATCACTTGGGAGACATGGACTTTAAAGTAACCGGTACTTCCAAAGGAATTACTGCCTGCCAGATGGATATGAAAGTAGAAGGTTTATCTTATGATATCCTTTCTCAGGCGCTGGAGCAGGCGAAAGCAGGCAGACTGCACATTTTGAATGAAATGCTGAAGACGCTGGCTGAAACCAAACCGGATTACAAACCACATACACCTAGATCTTACTCCATAAGAATACCAAAAGACAGCATCGGCGCGGTAATCGGCCCAGGCGGAAAAGTGGTTCAGGAAATCCAGAAGGTTACAGGAGCTACGGTCATCATCGAAGAGATTGAAGATGCAGGTATGGTCAACGTATTTGCCAAAGATAAAGAAGCGATGGACAAGGCTGTGAAGTGGGTGAAAGGCATTGTTGCCGTGCCGGACGTAGGAGAGGTTTACACTGGAAAAGTGAAATCAATCATGCCGTTCGGGGCTTTTGTTGAGTTTATGCCCGGAAAAGACGGATTACTCCATATTTCTGAGATCAAATGGGAAAGACTTGAAAACATGGAAGGTGTGCTTGAAGTGGGAGAAGAAGTAAAAGTAAAACTGATCGAAATAGACAAAAAGACTGGAAAATTCCGTTTATCAAGAAAAGTGTTGATACCTAAACCTGAAAAGAAGGAAATTTCATAATTCTAAGGGGAAATGAAAAATTAATCCTAATTTTAAAGGAACTTAAAGGACAGTTATATCGTTTAAATGAGATATAACTTTTACAACTAAACTCCACTTTAATGAGACAGCTTAAAATAAGCAAACAGATTACCAATCGCGAAAGCCAGTCATTAGATAAGTATTTACAGGAAATTGGGAAGGTTGACCTGTTGACCCCGGACGAAGAAGTAGAATTAGCCAAAAGAATTAGAGAAGGAGACCAGCTGGCCCTGGAAAAGTTAACAAAGGCCAATTTGCGTTTCGTTGTATCAGTTGCAAAGCAGTATCAGAACCAGGGTTTATCCTTGGGAGATCTTATCAACGAAGGAAATCTGGGGCTCATCAAAGCAGCTCAGCGTTTCGATGAGACAAGAGGTTTTAAATTCATCTCTTACGCCGTATGGTGGATCAGACAGTCAATTCTTCAGGCACTTGCAGAACAATCAAGAATCGTAAGACTTCCTCTTAACAGAGTAGGTTCGCTTAACAAGATTTCAAAAACCTTTTCTGAGCTTGAACAAAAGTACGAAAGAGAGCCGTCACCTGACGAACTTGCTGAAGTTCTCGAAGTATCAACTTCAGAAGTGGTAGATACATTAAAAATATCCGGACGCCATGTCTCTATGGATGCTCCTTTTGTTCAGGGAGAAGAAAATTCTCTTCTTGACGTGCTCGAAAATGACGGTGAAGTAACACCTGACTCTGAGCTGATGAATGACTCCCTCCGAAAAGAAGTACAAAGAGCCCTTTCCACTCTTACTCAGAGAGAGGCTGATGTTATCACACTGTACTTCGGGCTAAACGGAGAACATTCAATGACTCTGGAGGAAATCGGTGAGAAATTCAATCTGACAAGAGAGCGTGTTAGGCAGATCAAGGAAAAAGCAATCAGAAGATTGAGACATACTTCCAGAAGCAAAGCGCTGAAACCATATTTAGGATAAAAAAAGCCCCGAAAGGGGCTTTTTTTATGATTCAAAATCGATAAGCCTGCATGAGAACTTCTTTATTGATTTCCTCCTATGTGATAGCCAGCGCCATCAGCGGCGGCAAAATCACTTTTAATGTGACGGAATTTTTTATCTTTATGGCAATATTTTTGATTATGGATAGTACAGACCTTATCCTGAAAATCAGAAAAGGCAAGTCAGACTAAAGCTCTCATAAGAACAAGACTTTCTCTTATATTTGAACTATTAACTTCTACTTATAAATAATGAGACCCATTCACATTTGTATTAAAGCAGCAGCAATTCTGTTCCTATTGATTTCTTTTACAGCATTGCAGGCCCAGGATCCGGGCAAGGAATATAAAAAGCTAATCAATGAAGGAAAAGAAAGCCTTGAGATCGAAGAATATGAAGAAGCGCTTGCTACCTTGCTCAAAGCAGAAAAGCTAAAGCCAAAAGATCCGGAAGCGTCAAACCTGATCGCCCAGTGTTATCTGAACATGGGAGATGATCACAAAGCTCTTCCTTACCTGATCACGGCAAAAGAAGGCGGCATTTCAGATCCGGACCTTGATTACAATCTGGGCAGAGCATACCACCTGGCCCATAAATTTCCTGAAGCCATCGCGATACTCGAAAAATATAAAGCGACGCTCAAACCGTCCGAAGCTGCGCGTAAAGAACATGCTGACCAGATTATCGCTTATTCCAAAAATGGAATCGAGCTTTTACAAAAGCCGGTAAAGGTCAAAATTAAAAATCTTGGTACTGGTGTCAATTCAAAGTTTCCCGATTATGTGCCGGCAATTTCTGCGGATGAAACAACACTTTTGTATACTTCAAGAAGAGATAATACGACAGGGGGAGCGAAAGATGAAGCGGATGGACATTACCACGAAGATGTCTATGTGTCTACCAAAACAGATACGGTCTGGGGTAAATCTGTTCAGCTCAGCGGAATTATCAATACACCTAAACACGATGCCTGCGCAGGAATCTCTCCCGACGGACAAGAGATGTTTGTATACCGTCACACCAAAGCGGACGGAGGCGATCTTTATATCTCTGAGCTTAAAGGAACAGAATGGTCAGCGCCCAAAAACCTTGGACCGCATATCAACTCCAAAGCCTGGGAGCCGAGTGCCAGTATCACCTCCGATGAAAAAGTGTTATTCTTTGTCAGTAACAGGGAAGGAGGAATGGGTGGAAGAGATATTTACA
>JBJMLY010000137.1:0-8837 GCA_045805025.1 Cytophagaceae bacterium
GATCAAGGATATCGAACTACCTTTTGTTTATACCATTTCTGGCTACTCAGATTCTGCTGACTATTTTTGGTTTTTTTCATCTGAATGAGACTGTAGGAGAATATTTCAGGATAGACCGGATAGGCATGATCTTCCTGACGGTCAATACCATCATCAGCATCACAACTGTCATTCATTCGGTGATCTATTCCGATAAACGAAAGGAAGACAGCCGAGAAACCGCCATTCATAATGCCGCTCTCGTAATTTTCATATCGACTATGAGCGGAGTTTTAATGTCCGATCACCTGGGACTGCTATGGGCTTTTCTGGAAGCTACTACCTTAACCGCTTCCGTGCTGATTTACCACGAACGTAACGAGGGCTCGCTGGAAGCAGCCTGGAAATATTTCTTTGTATGCTCCATGGGGATAGCGCTTTCTTTTGTTGGGATCCTTTTCCTGGGAATTGCCGGGCAGGAAAAAGGGATGCTGAGCTTTTCAATAGGCGCCCTGTCGGATATTGCTTCAAAGCTTGACCCAATGTGGCTTAAAATGTCCTTTCTCTTCGTGCTTACCGGCTTCAGCGTTAAAATGGGAGTCGCGCCTCTTTTTACTGTAGACATAGGTGCCAAGGATGTATCGCCTTCCCCAATCGGAGCAATTTTTTCAGGATCACTACTGAATGTGGGCTTTGTGGCCATCTTCCGCTTCTATGAAATTTTCTCCGGATCAATCCAGCAATGGATGAATACAGTGTTGCTGATCACTGGCATTCTTTCTATATTCTTCGCCGCGATCTATATTATAAGGTCCAGGAATTATAAAAAAATATTTGCCTACTCCAGCGTCGAGCATGGTGGCATTGCCATGATCGCTCTGGCTGCGGGAGGAATCGGATACTTTGCCGTAATCCTGCATCTGATTTTCCATGCTTTTACGAAGGCAAGCTTATTTTATCAGATCGGACAGGTTTCCCGTACTTTCCGCGGAAAGTCATTTGAAGACACGGGAGGGTATTTTAACTTAAACCCTGCCGGCGGACTGGTTCTCCTGATCGGATTCTTCTGCATTACCGCTCTTCCGCCCGGGGGATTGTTTATCAGCGAACTGATGACATTCAGAGCGCTGTTTGAAGCCGGCCGCTGGGAGATTGCTGCAGCGGTACTGCTGCTGCTGCTGTTTATTTTCGCATACCTCAGCAAAGGTTTTCTGAAGCTTCTTTTTACACCCTTGAAAAAAGATTTTATTTCTTACGAGAAAGTAAATTCACTCGAATCGCTCACGCAGTTTGTTCTTTTAGGCATGGTATTGTATCTGGGCATATTTCCTCCTCAGGAATTTACCTTGTTCATTCAGCAGGCTGTTCAACACTTGCCTTAACTATAAAAAAATATGATGGAAAGTCTTAAAATAAAGAATAATGAGTCTGTAGACATCAATTCGATTCCGCTCTATCAGTATCCTGATTTCTATAAGGCTGTACTGGGTCTGATGGAGGATAAGGATTCGCATTGTGTCAATTATTATGCTTTCAGGTATAATAACAAGCTGAAATTTATCTGCTGCATTGCCAACGACCGGACCGGAGACATTGAACTTCTGTCGCACGAGCTGTTGCCCGAATCTGGTGGATATCTGGATTCGCTCAGCCGGAAAGTGAACAGCCTTCATATTTACGAAAGAGAGATCAGCGAAAATTTCGGAATATATTTCTCTGGTCATCCATGGGCTAAGCCTGTTCGTTTTCCGTTCGACAGAGCGAATCAGAAAAAATCGTTGAAGGATTATCCTTTCTTGGAAATTACAGGAACAGAAACGCATGAAGTAGGTGTAGGGCCGATACATGCAGGCGTAATCGAGCCGGGTCATTTCCGTTTTCTTTGTAAAGGAGAAACCGTGCTTCATCTGGAAATACATATTGGCTATCAGCACCGTGGCATAGAACACCTGATGTGGAAGAAAAAACATTTACTGCAGAGAGCCGTGCTGGCAGAGTCCATCGCGGGAGATACCGTGGTGGGTCACTCGCTTGCCTTCGCCGGTGTTATGGAAACACTCTATGGTTTGCAGCAGGATCCGAAGCTTAATCTGCTCAGGGCTCTTGCCCTTGAGCTGGAAAGGATGTCTATCCATGTCGGTGACCTGAGCGCCTTATGTGTAGACGTGGCCTACCAGCTGGGTAGCAGTGTCTTCGGAGCTTTAAGGACTCCGCTGATCAATTTCGTCCAGCTCTGGTGCGGTAACAGATTCGCCAAGGGATTGATAAGAACAGGTTATAATCCCTATCCTTTCACCCCGGAACTTAAAAATAAACTGGAAAAAGTTCTGGAAGAATTTGAAGGCAAATACCTGGAAATGGCCGATAAAACCTTTTCACTTCCCAGTCTGCTCAACCGCTTTGAAAAAACGGGAATACTTAGCAGAGAACAGGGCGAGCTTATAGGGGCAGTGGGAATGGCGGCAAGAATGACCGGCATAAAAAGGGATATCCGGGCATCGCATCCCTTCGGGTATTTTAAAAGTCTTTCTTATGAGCCTGCTACATTCGAAGAAGGAGATGTCTGGGCCAGGGCTATGCTGAGAAATGTGGAAGTGAAAAAATCACTGCAGTATATCAGAGAACTTCTGAAACAGATCGATCATTTGCCCGAAGAGAACAGGAAGCACCGCTATGATCTTTATAAAAAGCCGTTGAAAGCAAACCAGTTCTGCATTTCCCTGACCGAAGGGTGGAGGGGCGAAATATGCCACTGCGCAATAACCAATTCGGATGGTGAACTGGTGCATTATAAAATAAAAGATCCTTCTTTTCATAACTGGCTCGCACTGGGCCTGGTGGTAAGAGACAACGAGATTTCCGATTTTCCGGTCTGCAACAAGAGCTTTAACCTGTCCTATTGCGGATACGATCTTTAAAAAAAACAATTTAAGGACTTAACCGTCCGGCTAAAAAAATAAACGTATGTTTGAATCACTCAAAATATGGAAGCATCAGGGAAAGCAATTTATTTCCGATGTGACTGCTGTTACTTTGCCCGCATCGTTCCATGGACGCCCGGTACTATCCTCAGGGTCTTGTAAAGAAGGCTGTGACATTTGCGCGGAATTATGTCCCACGCATGCGCTCACGTTGAATCCCCTTACCCTGGATCTGGGTAAATGTGTTTTCTGCACGGAGTGCGTGCAGGTTTGTCCGGCAGAAAAAATCAGTTTCAGCAGCGATTATAGAACCGCGACCAATATCCGCGAAAGACTTATAATACAGGAAGGGGAAGACAAACCAATCGAATTGGACCCTCAGGCGGTAAAAAAGGAGATCACAAAATATTTCGGATCTTCTCTGAAGCTCAGGCAGGTATCAGCTGCGGGTGATAACAGCTGCGAATGGGAACTCAATGCCTGTGGTAACGTGAATTTCGATATGGGAAGGTATGGAATCGAATTCGTGGCTTCGCCGCGTCATGCTGACGGTATTGTAATTACCGGTCCGATCTCACAAAATATGGCCGAAGCGTTGCAGATCTGCTACGATGCTGTTCCTTCCCCCAAGCTGATCATCCTGGCAGGAACAGACGCAATCAGCGGAGGGATTTTTGCCGGAAGTCCGGCTCTGGACAGAAGCTTTCTGGATCGATACAAAGTTGATTTATATGTCCCCGGCAATCCTCCTCATCCTTTAACATTTATTAATGGAGTGCTTGATCTGATCCGGAAAAGGTAAAAATAATATTCGCCGGAATATTCTATCTTTGTCTGATCAAATAAATTGATTTTATAGACGTGCCAATACCCTTAGATCAGTTTCACTTCAAGAACAGCTCCATTTTTGATGGTTTAAGCCCGAAAGAGAAAGATATTCTGAATTCCCGGATGACAACTCATGAATACAAAAAAGGTCAGATTGTATTTCACGAAGGAGCATTTCCTGCCGGTATCCATATCGTTAAAAAAGGTAAAGTTAAAAAGTATAAAACCGGGACTGACGGCAAGGAGCATATTTTCTATGTATGTACGTCAGGTGAGTTTATGGGATATCATGCCTTGCTCGCAGGTGAGCAATATTCCGATTCTACTGCAAGTCTTGAGAATTCAGTCATATCCTTTATACTCAAAGAGGATTTTCTGGAAGTGCTGAACAGCTCTTCCATACTTTCGAACTACCTGCTTAAAAATCTCAGCCACGAATTTTCCGTTCTCATCAACAACATCACTATCCAGGCTCAGCAGACCGTTCACGAAAGGCTTGCCTTAAGTCTTCTGATACTCCGGGATAAATATAAAGACGAAGTATCTTCCGACGGACAGATACATATCACGCTGAGCCGGGAAGATCTGGCTAATTTTGTGGGAACAGCCAAAGAGACTCTGGTGCGGCTGCTGCGCGAGCTTAAAGATGAAAATCTCATCAAGGCTGAAGGCAGAACCATTGTTATTTTAGATCCATTGAAGCTGGCGAAAATAGCCAATTACCGCAGACCTTATTAAACGATCATTTTACTGAATCATGCCTAAATACAGACATCTTACCTTTGAAGAGCTTCAGGAACTGGAAAAGGAATTCATCGACTTCCTGGTGCTGAACAGCATTACAGCCGAAGATTGGGTGAAGATGAAAAAGAAAAGTCCGGAACATGCCGGGACCTTGCTGGAACTTTTCAGCGATGTGGTCTTCGAATCCATTCTCCGCAAAATTCAGTTTCTGGAGCTAAGAACGCCTAAAGAATTAATCTCTTGTCAGTGCCTGGAAGAGCAGATGGTGATCGTGGGTATGAAAGCTCCGGCCAGCAGCAATGCGGATTTTACCGATCAGAATTATATTCAGCAGGCATTTTTAAATCCTCCCGCCGAATTGAAAGTCTATACCAAAACGAAAAAATACCTGAGCGACCGGCAAACCGATCTGTTCGCCATGACCGAAGCAGGATATACCATTACAGACGGCAAACTTTTTAAAACACTTTCACTTTCATTGCCCCTGAAATAATTTTTTAACCCTAACCTGAATTATTATGAACTCTGATCAGAACCACACTATTTTTCTTGTCGACAGCGATCGCAAGCATGGAGAAAACATTAAAAACCATTTAAAGAAGTATCCGCAATACATATTTCAGATCTATACCGATTTCCAGTCATGCCTCGATAATCTTCATCTGAAACCCGCAGTCATTTTTCTGGACATGGAACTTCCTCATCCTAAAGAATCAGAGAAAGCCGGCATTGAGAACCTGAAACTGCTGAAAGCGAAGCTACCCGAAGCCGAGGTGGTCATGTTTACAGGATCGGAGAAAACAGAAATTGCGCTGAGCCATGTGCACGAAGGCGCTTACGATTTCATCGAAAAAAATTCAGTTTCCCATCTAAGAGCGGAAAGCATTATTCTCAGCCTGTTCAGACATCATAAGTTGAAAATAGAAAATGTAAAATACCAGAAGCTTTCCAAAATACTTTTTGTCGTGATCGGAGTGCTGATCGTGCTGACGATCATTCTGTATTTCACAGGCATTGTGCATGACCGTGTGGGCGGACAAATGTTTTAACGGGAAGTATCTTATTTATGATTGAGGCAGTGATATTTGATATGGACGGAGTGCTGATCGACTCCGAGCCTTTGTGGAAGATCGCCGAAAAGAAAGCATTCGCCAAAGTAGACATCAGCCTGACGACCGAAATGTGCAACCTTACTATGGGTTACCGGGTGAATGAAGTGGTGGATTACTGGTACGAGCGATCTCCATGGTCAGGTATCCCCAAAATTGAGGTGGAGCATGATATTGTCAATATTCTGATTGAAGAGGTTCGTAACCAAGGCAAAGCCATGGCAGGAGTGGAGTATGCGCTAAAATCCATCCAGGCAGCCGGATTGAAAATCGCCCTCGCTTCTTCTTCCTCTTCAAAAATTATCAATGTAGTCGTCGATCAGCTTGGCATCCGTCCTTATTTTGAGGTGATCCAGTCGGCGGAGAACGAAGAATACGGGAAGCCTCATCCGACAGTATTTCTGGTAGCCGCTTCAAAGCTCGGTGTTTCTCCCACCCATTGCCTGGTCATCGAAGACTCTGTGAACGGCGTGATCGCTGCCAAAGCCGCACGTATGAAAGTCATTGCGATACCCGACAAAGAACTCGCCGGTGATAAAAGATTCGCGATAGCCGATCTGATGATGCCTTCACTAAATGAACTAAGAATTAATGAACTGATTAAAAAATTAGATAATTAGAAAATTAAAAATGAAGCCGACAGGGAATATTATTCTTGATTTAACTTTTCAATTTTCTTTGGACGTAATTAAATATGTTGAAATGCTTGAGTCAAAACGAAAGTTTGTAATAGCCAATCAATTACTTAAATCAGGAACCTCGATAGGAGCTAATTGCAAAGAATCCCAAAATGGAGAAAGCAAAGCTGATTTTATTCATAAATTAAAAATAGCTTTAAAAGAAGCAGATGAAACCGAATACTGGTTGTTGCTTTGTAAATTTTCAGATAATTACCCCGATTGCGAAGGCTTGCTAAAGGCCAACGAAGAAATAAGAAAAGTCCTCTCAAAAATTATTGCTACCACAAAAAAGACTTATATCAATAATTAAAATTATTTTTTTAATTAACTAATTAACTAATTAACTAATTAACTAATTACTTCCTCTTCTTCACTCCCCTTACTGCCTCTGCCGTCCAGGGGTCTTCAGGCCAGTGGTGTTTTGAATAGCGGGCGCGGAGGTCTTTTCGGACTTCGGAGTAAGTATTCGTCCAGAAGCTTTTGAGATCCTGCGTTACCTGAACCGGCCTGTATCCCGGCGAGAGCAGATGCATCATCACCTTATTGCGGCCTTCGTTTACGGTGGGCGTATCAAGAAGTCCGAATACTTCCTGCAATCGTACGGCCAGTATCGGGGCGCTTCCATCTTCATGGTATTTTAAGGTAATCTGGGAGCCGGTAGGAACTTCGATTTTTGCAGGCGCCAGTTTATCCAGCCTCTGGCTTTGTTCCCAGGATAGGAGTCCGGCCAGGATATTTTTCAGATCCAGTCTTTTGAAGTCATCTCTTTTCCTTACCTGGGTCAGGTAGGGAGCCAGCCATTCTTCCAGCGTATCCAGCAGATGCTGATCGCTGAGATCGGGCCAGTCCTCGTCGGGTCTCCATTGCTTTACGTTCAGCAATCTGGTTTTCCATTCTGAGAGCTCATCGGTCCAGGGAAGCATATTGATTCCTTCGGTTCGGATGGCGTCGCATAGAATTTTCAGCTTATGCTCCTCGGAGATATGGTCGATGGGCTTGCTTTCCATGACGATGTTGCCGATCCGCGTTTCCTTTTTTGCGACCAGCATGCCTTTGGCTTTATCCCACTCAATCACTTCCTGCTGCCGGGCCAGATGTTTCAGGTCAGCCGGATCCAGAGGGGCCGCCATAAAAATTTTTCCTTCGCCACTGCCCCCGTCGAGATGCGCCGCCGTGATCCAGGTCTCGGAGGCCAACGGATCATGCTCCTGTATTTTTGCCGTGCGTCCGTTGGCAAGCCGGTACCTGGAATGTTCTATTTTCTTCGCGATGCGTTCAGGATAAGCAGCGGCCAGCAGCTTACCGGCTGTGTGTTCAGGGAAGTGGCTGTTATCAGCAGAGATGCCGAAATTTTTTCTCCAGACCAATGCAGCTCTTTCAGCTCGTTCCAGAATATTTTTATCCGCGTTCACATATTCTTTCTTTCGCCATTTTTTTAAAGCTTCTATCCGTAGAGCCAGGTTGGCTCCGGCTTCTCTTGGGAGTGGGTCACGTTCATCCAGGAGAGCAGCCATATCGGTGGCTAATGCAATAGTTCCCTGTTCTTCTCCTTCCAGCAGCATATGCGCGATACGCGGATGCGTGGGAAGTCCGAGCATTCTTTTGCCTTTATCGGTGATCCGGTTTTTTTCGATGGCTTCCAGTTGGGTCAGAAGATCTTTCGCCTGGTTCATAGAGCCCGCAGGAGGCATGGTGAGCCAGCTGAGGCTTTTCAGATCGTGTACGCCCCATTGTGCCAGTTCCAGCATCATCGGAGCCAGATCGGCTTCCAGTATTTCGGGTCTTCTGTGCGGAACCAGATGCTGGTGAGAGCCTTCGGCCCATAAGCGATAACAAATGCCAGGCCCGAGCCTTCCCGCACGGCCGGCGCGCTGATCAGCCGCATCACGGGTTACCCGGGTGGTTTCGAGCTTGGTAAGTCCGGTATTGGGATCGAAACGCGGTGTTCTGGAATAACCACTGTCGATTACAACTTTAATACCTTCAATGGTTAAACTGGTTTCGGCAATGGAAGTCGACAAGACTACTTTTCTTCTTCCATATTCATCGGGCATGATGGCTTCCTGCTGCTTCTGCTGGGGAAGGTCGCCGTAGAGCGGACAAATACAAATGCCGGATGCTTCCGCTTCGATGAGTTCCGCGCAGCGGTGTATGTCTCCCGTTCCGGGAAGAAATACGAGGATATCACCCTCTTCTTCGCGTAGTGCTTTCAGTACGGCTCTTGAGGTATTGATGGCAATGGAAAGAGTTGCTTCCGGATTGATATACCGGAGGTCGACCGGATATTGTCTTCCCTGACTGCTGACGATGGGGGCATTGCCCAGGATGGAGGATAATTTTTCTTCATCCAGCGTGGCCGACATAACCAGTATTTTAAGATCCTCGCGGAGCACTCCCTGGATTTCCCGGCATAAAGCCAGGGCCAGGTCGGCGTGCAGACTGCGTTCATGAAATTCGTCGAAGATGACCAAGCCGGTGCCTTCCAGCGTATTATCGTTCTGGAGCATCCTGGTCAGAATTCCTTCCGTGACCACTTCGATGCGGGTGCCTTTACTGATTTTATTTTCGAAGCGTAC
>JBJMLY010000138.1:0-3316 GCA_045805025.1 Cytophagaceae bacterium
GAGCTGAAGCTACTTTGCTTGTAAATGCTGCAGGGCTGGTAAGTACAGCTACGTTACCTTTGTTGGTAATCGTAAATTTATCCATAATTACATACTGGTTGTCTTTCTGAACAGCCATTTGTTGTTTAACAAGGAAATCCAATACTTTGGTCAGGTTTTCTTTGTTGCTGATGCCTGCTGTGAAAGCAAAGTCAGGTTTTGGAGATGAGGTGCTTACTGAATCACCATTGTAATCCATATATTTCTCTTCCACGATTTCTACTCCGTTAACAGAAGCCGAGAAGTCTCCGCTGAAGATCTCGAAAAGCTGGCTTGCTGTCAGGCCGATTCCAGATCCCTCCGCATTTTTCTTGGTTTCTTCAAGAAGCTTCTGGTTGTCCAGAACGGTATAAAGTTTCTTCATATCCACTGCCAGACCGATCATGCCGACAATGTTTTGTCCGGGCATATTGCCGACCACATCCTGAGAAACATTGTCTTTGAATACCTCTTTGTATTTCTTTGATTCTTCGTTGTTGTCGTAGTATTTGGAATCAATCACAACCTGACCGTTTTCAAAATTAAGCACGGCCGTCATATAGCTGTCCTTGATCTTTACATCAGCGGCAGAAGGGTGTATACCTGAAGCTGATACTGCTTTACCCAGGTTTTCAAAATCCAGCCATACATTGATATCTGCTTTTTCGTTCTGAAGGTCTTTGAAGATCTGGTTGGTTTCCAGAAGGCTTTCTTCCGGTTTTGTAGCGAAAAGTGCGGTAAGCTTTGCTTTAAGATCAGCAGTGCTTCCTTCGTCCATTACCAGGATCATGGCCGTTGTTTTGTTCCAACCGATAATTGATTTTTCACCTTCTTTAACGGCTACCTGAATTTCTCCTTCTGTGCTTACAGCAAGATCCTTCATTTCGTTCTTGAGTGCGGTTTCAAATTTTCCGGCATCGCTGAGTGAAAAAGTGGTAGCAAAATAGGCTTTTGAACTTTCATGCTTGGCGTTACCGAACATGTAGGCAGTTTGCAGAAGATCTACTCCTGAATTCTTGATCTTATCGGCAAGACTGTCTTTGCTGGTCTTTCCGCTTTTCAGGAAGTTCATGCTGAAGATCTTTTTGAAATCCATGGTCTTCATCCCCATGCTTTTGATGTCGATCGCGGCTACGCCGTGAGCGTCTTTAGGAATAAGTTTTACATGTTCCGATTTTTTTCCGCAGGCAACCACCATAAGGGTCAGGCAGAAAATAAAGAGGTAGTTTAAATGTTTTCTCATTAGAAACGAAGGTTTTATTTTAAAGTGAATTGCTAAAATAGGTAAAATAGATCGGTTTTGAAAATCACTTAGCGACTGCTTTTCTATTAAACCGGTATAAGACAGGGAGTTGTTGTTGCAACACGTATTTATCCAAACAATTGAAAGTTTGAACCTGTTCTTTAAATAATAGAGTTAGTTTTAAATTAAACCGATTGACTGTGAATAAGCTATCCTGCATACTTTTAATTGATGATGATAATATCAATAATTTCTTAAATGAGAGGCTTTTAAAGAAATTACAGATATCCAACGCCGTAAAAACAGCCCTTAACGGAGAAGAGGGTCTTAAGTATATCGATCAGCATTGTGCTATTCATGAAGGCTGCTGCCCGGATCTGGTCTTTCTGGATATCAATATGCCGGTTATGGATGGATTTGAATTTATCAAGAAATTTCAACAGCTGAATTTTCAGAATAAAGATAAAATGACCGTAGCGATCCTGACCACTTCCCATAATCAGAGAGATATGGAAGCGCTGAAGGGACTGGGCCCGTATCACTTTTTGAATAAGCCTCTTACGGAGGAAAAAGTGAAGGAAATTCTGAACCAGGCTTCTAATTAAAACAAAGAACAGGGAATCAGGTTGGTATAAAAAAATATGCCAATGAGACAATATTTACTTGCATTCGTACTGTTTTCCTTATCCCTTCATGACTTGCATGCTCAGCAGGAGGATGTACAGACTTCACCTGTAAAGCAGCGTAAAAAATTTTATAAGACCGGCTTATTTAAAGCCATCATTGTGCCCAGCGTTCTCATCGGCTACGGGGTCTCCACCATTCACGAGCATGGTTTTTACAGCAGCTACGATGCTTACCACGACATTCATAAAGCGCATTTTAAGCGCACGCATGTAGACGATTACCTGCAGTATGCTCCCTATGCAGAGCTTGCTTTGCTGAATATATTTCAGATCAAATGTAAAAATGACTTTATCAATACTGCCTTGCTGGTTGTAAAATCCGAGATACTGATGAACGGAATTGTTTTTCCTCTGAAATCGCTCACTCATATCACCCGGCCGGATAGCATGAATCCGGCGCGGGACCATTCTTTTCCTTCCGGGCATACCGCCAATGCTTTTCTGGCCGCTTCGATTGTTCATAAGGAATATAAGCACAGAAGTGCCTGGTATGGCATAGGAGCCTATACCATCGCTACCTCGGTAGGAGTTTTCAGAATGCTGAATAACAGGCACTGGGAGGCGGATGTTTTCGCCGGAGCCGGCTTCGGGATGCTCTCTGTGCACCTTGCCTACCTGACCCATCGTTACCGCTGGGGCCGGAAATGCGACGCCATGATTATTCCTACCTATCAGAAGGGAAGCATGGGTTTATGCTTCTATAAGAAGTTTTAAGTCCTTTTCTCTGAAAATTCTTCCGGCATTTTTTGATGATCGGAAGCTCTGCGTTCTTTCGTATCTTTGTAAAAGACTACTTAAGAACCGGTGTAGGGATTATGCGATTTTATTTTTTACTGATGACTTTTTTATTGCTTTCCGGAACAGGATTTTGCCGGATCATTGAAACGCCAGAAGATACTATATCCATCAAAAGAAAGCTGCATTGTAAAGTGCTGATGCAGAAAAAAAGCTTTGCTCTCAATCATGTACATTTTATTTCCGAAAAGACAGGCTATGCGGTTGGCCAGCAATGCCTGGTGCTGAAAACAGAAGATGGTGGAAAGACATGGAATTATCTGCTTACCAGTAAGATCAACAACTGGTTATACAGCGCGGCATTTCATGGCAGGGACAGTATTCTTCTGGTGGGAGAATCCGGAACGATGCTGGCCAGCGGGGACGGAGGGAAAAAATGGAAGTCTGTCGTATCTCATACCAGCGATACTATTTTTTCCCTTTCATTCTGTGCCGGCAAAACAGGCTTTGCCAGCGGAGGTAAAGGAATGATTCTCTTATCCAAAGACCAGGGGAATTCCTGGCGGAAAATCAAAAGCAATACGGATCAGAATCTCTATTCGGTATTTTGTCTTCATGAAAACCTTGCCTATGC
>JBJMLY010000139.1:0-1523 GCA_045805025.1 Cytophagaceae bacterium
GAAACTTTCACCGTCGGGGAGATTTATCTGGGAACCGTTAAAAAAGTGGTACCCGGATTAAATGCCGCCTTCATCGACATTGGGTACGAAAAAGATGCCTTTTTGCACTACCTGGATCTTGGTCCTCAGGTCAGGTCTCTGAACAAATATACCAAAATGGTTCAGACCCAGGCCGCCAATACCAGCCCGAAGCTTGCTAAGTTCAGGTTCGAGAAGGATATTGACAAAGACGGAAAGATTTCGCAGGTGCTGACCAAAAACCAGCATATACTGGTACAGGTCGTAAAAGAACCTATTTCCAGCAAAGGACCCCGTTTATCCTGTGATATTTCTTTAGCAGGAAGATACATTGTGATGGTGCCGTTTTCCAACGTCATCACTGTTTCCAAAAAAATTACCGATAAAGAGGAGAGAACAAGACTTGTTCGGCTTCTGACCTCTATTAAGCCTGAAAATTTCGGGATCATTATAAGGACTGTAGCAGAAGGAAGAGAAGTGGCCGAGCTGGATGCAGATCTCAGAAGCCTTGTCGCCAAATGGGAAGAAGGATATAAGAATCTGCGGGTCGCCAAGCCTAAAGATAAAGTGATCGGGGAGCTCAGCAGGGCTTCGTCTATTCTCCGCGATATGCTGAACGAAAGCTTCGACAGCATCACGGTGGATACACGCGAGATGTATGAGGAGATCAAGAATTACATTCATACCATCGCCCCCGATAAGGAAAAGATCGTAAAGCTGCACAGCGCCAAGACCAAACTGTTCGAAACGGCCGGTATTGAAAAACAGCTGAAAGGCCTTTTCGGTAAATCTGTTTCTCTGCCAGGCGGCGGATATCTCATCATTGAACATACCGAAGCCCTCCACGTCATTGACGTGAACAGCGGAAATAAATCAAATGCCGAAAGCGACCAGGAGAGAACAGCGCTCTCGGTTAATATGGAGGCTGCACGCGAAATTGCCAGACAACTTCGTCTGCGCGATATGGGAGGAATTATTGTAGTGGATTTCATCGACATGAAGAAAGCCGATCATAGAAGGCTGATTTATGAAAAGATGAAAGATGAAATGAAGGACGAACGTTCCAAGTTTGTGATCCTTCCCTTATCGAAATTCGGACTCATGCAGATTACCCGTCAGCGTGTAAGACCGGAAATGAATATCATCACACAGGAAACATGTCCTACCTGCAACGGAACCGGAAAGATTACAGCCAGCATTCTTGTTTCCGACCAGATCGAAAATACGCTTGAATTTATTTTTAACAAGCAGAACGAAAGTAAGATTACGATTTCTCTCCATCCATATCTTTATGCCTACTTTACTGAAGGCTTCATTTCAATAAGAATGAAATGGTATATGAAGTACAAGAAATGGGTCTCTCTGCAAAAAGATACATCCCTTGGGGTAACTGACTTCCGCTTCAAAAACCAATATGGAGAGGAAATTGAGCTTAATCAGAATTCGGGAGCAATGCCTGCCACGCCGCAGCCGCAACCGGTACAAGTATAAAAAGAACCCGCTTA
>JBJMLY010000140.1:0-12145 GCA_045805025.1 Cytophagaceae bacterium
GGAAGGAATCTGGGAATGGAGACTTCGTGAGTTTCAGGAAACCAAGGACACCAAAGTTTTTGATGAATTCATCAGCAACATCCTGCAGTTTATGGCGAGCAAGGAAGACAAACGGAAGTTTAGGGTTTATCCGATCAGCAATCAGTTTCTGATTTCCGACCGGATTATCTTTGAAGCCGAAACCTACAATGAACTCTACGAAAAAATCTACGGACAAAAAATTGACCTGAAGATCACCGATGAAAAAGGCGTTTCGGTTTCCTATTCCTTTGTCAACAATGAAAACACCAGCCGCTTCGAAGCCAAAGGACTGAAGCCCGGCATTTATAAATATTACGCTACCTGCAAGCTGGGGGGAAAAACCGAAGTGAGCGGGGGAGAATTCACCATACGGGAAATTCTACTGGAAGCGCTCAGCACCACGGCAGATCATAATGTTCTGAGAATGCTTTCCGCGGAATCGAAAGGAAAATTCTACCCTGCTGCCGATATTGACAGACTGGTGGAAGACATGAAGAAGAGCGGGGGACAAAGCATTATACATACCAACGAAGAATTCGTCGAAGCGATCAATCTTATCTGGCTGTTTTTCCTGCTGCTCGCATTAGCTTCGGCTGAGTGGTTCCTGAGAAGGTATAAGGGAGGATATTAGTTAGTTGGTACTTACAGTCGGCAATTGACAACGAAAAGCCTTACAGAAATCTGTAAGGCTTTTCGTTGCAAGCTACCTTTACTATTTTCCTTGATACGCTTTTTCCAGCGCTTTAATATCGAGCTTCTTCATTTGGAGAAGAGCCTGCATCACCCGGGAAGATTTGCCGGCACTCTTTGACGAGATGAGCTCACTTAAAACCGTAGGGACGACCTGCCAGGAAAGACCAAATTTATCTTTAAGCCAGCCGCATTCCGACTTGGTTCCACCTTTGGAAAGCTTTTCCCAGTAGTAGTCAATCTCTTTCTGTGTATCGCAGTTTACGACAAAAGATACCGCTTCGGAAAATTTAAAATAAGGTCCTCCATTTAGCGCCATAAATTTTTGTCCGGCGATCTGAAAATCGACCACCAGTACCGTTCCTTTAGGCATAGGTCCTCCCTCGCCATAATAACTCGTTTTTCCGATTTTAGAATTTTTAAAAACGGAAGTATAGAATTTTGCCGCTTCTGCCGCATTGGCATCGAACCACAGGCAGGCTTTTATCTTCTGTTGACTTTTAATGGTTGCCATGATCTTTATTTTGAGTGACGATTATTTCTCTTCGGTATATTTCCTGAAACTGTCGAGGATAGCCTGCCATCCGCCTTTCTGCATCTCGACCGGATTTTGGCTTTCAGGTTCAAAGGTTTCAATTACTTTTGTCTGATTACCCTGAGCTTCAAAGATCACTTTCACTTTTCTGCCGTCTGCGATGGTATACTCAAGCACTTTTTCTTTCTGAACATTGGTATACACTCCTTCAAAATCGAAGCTGAAGCTGCCATCTTTAGCGGCCATCGTGGTCTTGAATTTGCCATTCGCTTTCAGGTCACTTTCTGCGAATGGTGCGTGCCAGTCGCTGGAAGCCTGGCACCATTGGGTGATGTGCTTAGGCTCGTTCCAGTATTTCCATACTTTATCTACCGGCGCTTTTACCAGTGCTTCTACGGTAATTGATTCTTTGCTTTGGGTTTCCATATGATTCGTTGTTTAAATTATACTACAAAGGTACTTTGTTGCTATTCATTGTAAAGGGTGCAAAACGACAATTCGAGGGGGAAGATGCGTACCTCCTATCGTTTCCTAACTATATCTACATTAGTCAAATAAAGTACTCTTCTGATCTCCGTACCTGAAATCATTGCTGGCCATTAAATGATACAGGTATTTGCGTAAGGACTTGCCCATCCCAACTTTGGTATAATAGGTTAGGCCTTCTGCAATCTGCACACCCTGTTCCTGGGCAGGTATGCGAATACTTGCTTCCAGACGATTGCAGGCCATGCATATAGTCATATACGCCAGAGGCTTTCCTGCCTTATAATAAACGACACCAAGATGGGGTTCAAAACAAGCAGCTGTTGATTGTCCAAAGGAACTCTTTTCTCCCAGCAATTTATTCAGCTTTGCATATTGTTTCCGGTCAAGCCCGGCAGACTTCCGGACAGTAGGAGCCAAATGGTCTGATGCATCTACAATAGAAAAATATTCCTGCTTTCCTCTCCAGTCAAAATCATAGATCAGAACACTATCGTACTGAAGCGACAAAAAAGGATTTTTATTCTGTCCGAAGACATTCCGGCCCAGCAGAAGCATCAGTATAATCAGTATGTTGGAGGAAAGCTGCATGATTATTTTTTATCCGACATAAATTCAAAAGCGCCTTTTCTGAGATTGATGCCATATTCCATATATGCTTTGAGGCATGCCAGGAAATTCGCCCAGCCTTCGGTATTTCTTTTCAGCCATCCGATTCCGGCTTCGTTGTTCATCCCTCCTTTTTCAGTTACAGTAACCAGGGTTTTATTCTCGGCTCTTACCGTTAAGGTCATCTCTACAGGAAACTCCTTCCCATCTCCTCCGTCCCAGTAGTAGGAAATAAATTTATCCTTTTGAATTTTTCCGACGCGAACAGGCACGTCCATATCAAACTCCGGAAAACGCCATGTCAGTTTCTTTCCTTCCTCCATTCTACCACTGCCCTGAGCAATGAAGTAGTTTGACATTTTTGAAGGATCCACAATAGCCTCAAATACCTCATACACTGGTTTAAGAATCTGGAGTGCGGCTTTGACTTCAAGAGTTTGTTGTTCCATAATAAGATTTTGTTGAAATGAAACTATCTAACAGACAAAACTGTATTGCCGGTTTTAAGTTAGAAAGTCCTTTTCGTATTATTTACTATTTCCAGCCAGACTCATGGTAATTACATAGCGTAGAATAAGCTCCTGCTGGGCAGCGTCAATCGCTGCTCCTTTTTTATTCGCTTTTTTGGTCATGCCGGGAACAATCTGCTTCCATTCCTCTTCATTTCGGGAAGACGGATTTTTCAGAGCATGGCAATTGGCACAGTTCTTTTCGTACAGCGCTTTCCCATCGTTCAGCTGAGCGAGCGTATAATCGGGATATTTGGTTTTTACCCTGTTTACATCAGTCTGAGCGGGGGTAGCTAGCTGCACAGCAGCACAGGAAGCGAGAAAGAATAAGGATAAGGCGGCGACAACTTTGCTTTTCATAAGTGTTATTTTACTGTTTTTTTTCAGCCAAAAGAGAAGATGAAAATCTTCGCCTCTAACTCAAAGTTAAAGCTTTCTTCGAATAAATAAGGGATTGATACTTAGCCGGCAATCGAACTCCAGAATGTTAAATTCTGTTTCTTACAAAAAGAACCCATGAAAAAGGTAAGCTCCTCTTGTATTTCTGAAATGGACTACGATCGTAAAAAGAAGAGATTGATTCTAAAATATCAGCCTCATGGAGAGCTTTATGAATACCCGCATGTAAGCCTGAAAGATTACGAAACGCTTGAAAATGCCGAATCCAAAGGAGAATTTGTTAACAGAGTCATAAAGAAGAAATATCGTTTTAAAAAGCTTTAGACCTTGTGGATAAATATCCGGAAACAGTTTAAAAAGAATCGGTGTTGAATATACAGTACTAACTAGCAAAGCCTATGTATAGAGTACCTGTCAGTTCAAAAATCCTAAAGACCATTGGCTACGATCCCAACAGACTGCTGCTGGAAGTAAAGTTCAGAATCACCGGTAAGGTTTATGCTTTCTACGATATCACGAAAGAAGAATTTTTACGCCTGATCAGCGCCCGCTCTGTCGGCAATTACTTCAATACACACATTAAGACCAGGTTTCAAAGTATGGAAGTGAAATGATTAATTTTCTGAAGGGTGGCTTCATAGCCAGAATTCAAACGGTCTGATTTTAAAGCCCTCACTTTTATTGAATTTTTAATTCATCCTGCTTTTTCGGAATATTATAAGTATATTGAATACCAGTCCCTTATATATTCTTTATTTTTTATGAGAATCCTTCTCTCTTTTCTATTTATAATCCTCTTAAACCTGCATTGCTTCTCTCAGCATCAAAGGCAAGTCAGAAGCCAGTCTAACAATCATAAGACAGTCTCTACAGCACCCTGCGCAACAGATTATCTTCTGAAAAATAAGCTCCGGGCAGATACAGCTTTTGCCAGAAGACACCGTGAGATGGAGCAGCACATTTATAAAACACTCTCTTCCAAACCGGTTTATGCGAAAACCCAGGCGGGGATTTATACCATTCCGGTAGTAGTTCATATCATACATAATAACGGACCTGAAAATATCAGTGATGCGACGGTTCAACAGGGCATACAGGACCTCAATGATGCATTTGCGCAGCATAGCCCGTACAATGGTCCAAATTCGGTGAACGTAGGTATTCAATTCTGTCTGGCCCAGCAGGATGAAAATGGAAATTTCACCACAGGTATTAACCGGATACAATCGAGTCTCACCAACATGACCATGGAAACTCAGGACATGGATGTAAAAAATCTCTCCCGGTGGGACCCCTTACTTTATATGAATATATGGCTGGTCAGGGACATTAATTCAATCAGCGCCGGCCCCGGTGTAGCGGCCTATGCTTACCTTGCCTCTTCTCACGGTATGCCTGAAGATGGTATTGTTAACGAAGCAGGCTGGTTTGGAAGCTCAAAAAACAATTCCAAGATCCACATTCATGAAACGGGACATTACCTGAACCTTTACCACACTTTTAATGAGGGCTGCGGAAATAATAATTGCCTTCTCGACGGAGATCATGTCTGCGATACTCCGCCTGATCAGTCCGTCAATGTTGTACCCTGCAACGGTAGCATCAATTCCTGCCTGACAGACCCTGATGATACTTCACCCAATAATCCTTTTCGTAATAGCGGGGGATCAGGAGATCAGGATGACATGATCAGCAATTATATGGATTATGGCGACCAGGCCTGCCAGAATGCTTTTACACAGGGACAGAAAGACAGAATGGTTGCTGCCATTACCGGACCCAGAAATAGTCTGCTTTCATCAATCGGCTGCAATAGTCTATGTCCTTCACCTATTACTATTGGATTTACAGCAACTTCCACGACGGTTTCCGCTGGGGGCAGCGTCAATTTTACCAATACAACAATTGGCGCTTTAAACTATAAATGGAAAATCAATGGAGCCGTGTTTTCTTCAGCCACCAATTCTTCTTATACATTTAATACCAAGGGAAATTATAAGATCACACTGGAAGCTCTGAATGCCGACTCTTCCTGTACAAAAAAAATAACGAAGATAATTTCCGTGACTTGTCCGGTCACAGCAGCATTCACACCCAGCGGAGGAACCTTTCCCAACGGCACCCTTATAAATTTTAACAGCAACAGCTCGGGCGCAACGTCCTATCAATGGTTTTTAAATGGCTCAAAAGCATCTTCTGCTACTTCATTCTCCTACTATTTCAACAATCCGGGAAATTTTTCTGTGATGCTTGTAGCCGGCAATGGCATCTGCAAAGACAGTGTCTATAAAATCATTAACATTACAGGCAGCAGCTCCGGTGGTAAATTTCAGGTTTCTTCCAGCACCCCGGAAAACCTGGTAAAAAATATCCTGCTCTGCCCGGGAATATCTGTTTCTAATATTACTTATACGGGAGATCCGAGCTTCATTGGATCTTATAAAAATGCAGGAAGTCTGACACCGAGAGATGGACTTATTCTTTGCACAGGAGGAATACAGTATGCTTTACCAGATTCAATCGATCAGGGCACTTCTATCTCCCCCGGCGACGATGATCTTACCAGCATGATTGGAGCTCAGACCTATGATGCTGCCGTGCTTGAGTTTGATTTCATACCCATTTTCGACAGTCTTAATTTCCGGTACATTTTTGCCTCTTACGAGTACCCTGAATTCACCTGTTCCTCATTTAATGATGCCTTTGCATTTTTTCTTAGCGGCCCAGGTATTACCGGCACAAAAAATCTTGCTCTGATACCCGGCACTTCCATGCCAGTTACAATCAACAATGTAAATAATGGGAACCCTTATGACAGTTCCTGTATTCCATCAAATCCTCAATATTATATTGACAATGCGCAGCATACCATTCTGGGCTTTGACGCTTACACAGTTAATTTTACTGCCAAGGAAAAGGTAAATCCAGGAAGTCAGTATCATATCAAAATAGCCATTGCAGACGCTTCGGATGCAATTCTGGATTCTGGCGTACTGATAGAAGGAAAAAACTTTGGTTGCAGTACTCCGTCTTTGATCATTAGCAATTTCTGCCAGAATGATTCCACCTCATTTTCCGCCAGCAGCTCTAAGATTTCGTCCATAGGTTACAATTCTGTCCTATGGAAATTCGGTGACGGAGGAACCTCTTCTCAACTTACCACAAAGCATTTGTATCTGAACACAGGATTATATGTCGTCAAATTTCTGATTAATTATTCAGATGGGTCAAGGGATTCCGTTATCAAAAATATTCAGATCGATGAAAGTATTCCTTTCAGTATTAATCTTGGAAAAGACACATCGATTTGTCCGAATCTTATTCTGGATCCGGGTCAGGGTTTTAAATCTTATTTATGGAGCAACGGATCGGCAAGCCAGCAGCTGAATGCCGACAAACCCGGCACGTATTGGGTTCAGGTCTGGAATGAATGTGGTTTGAGTGCCTCCGACACGATTCAACTGAAAAACTATCACTATTCCTTTGATTTGGGTGACAATAAAAATATCTGTCCGGGAGAAGAGGTACAAGTCCTTCATGCAGGACCAAAATTTAACTGGTACAAGTGGCATGACCTTTCGACTGATTCTATATGCACGGTTTGGAAACCAGGAACATATTGGGTAACAGCAGGCGACTCCTGTGGAATTCATTCTGATACCATTACTATTATTTCCAATCTGGATGCCTCCAATATCCATATTTCTGTAGATTCATCTGCTCTATGTGAGAATCATTCTGTGCAATTGAGCGCATCGCTGAACACGTGCAAAGTTAATGATTACTCAAATACGCAAGTACAAATGTATCTTTCCTCCTCCTGCTTCACAGGATCTGTCAGCATTCAGATAAAGGACTTTAACAACATCATTTTTTATCAAACCTCCTATATAAATAATCCAATCGGTCAGGATACGATCATTTATTTTTCGCTTACTTCTGGAAGCTATATGGTTTATGGCCAGCTTTCGAATACCAATGACCAGTGCGCAACTCCTTTCACCATACTTCAGGATACTCTCTATAACAGCTTTATGCTGGATTCATCACTCTCAAGCATATCAATTCCTCTCGGGTATTTTGATGTTCCAGGCAACAGCAATTTATGGTATGATTGCACGGACCAAGTTAGTTTCATATGGTCGCCCGATTTTATTAGCGGACAAACTCTTAATGTGGTGCCTGACACAGCAAAAACGTATACAGTATCTATTTATACACCCGATGGATGTCAGGTGGATAAATCCATCCTGATTCCGAAAATGAATTTGGGATGCGATATTTTTATTCCCAATCTGATCACACCAAACCATGATTCTCAAAATGACAAATTTCAAATTGCCGGATTGAGACCGGGCAGCTCATTAGAAATATATAATGCATGGGGAGAATCGGTATTCAAAACCAGCAATTATCAAAACGACTGGGATGGAGACGGGCAGTCGGATGGAATTTATTACTATACCTTTACAAGCCATGGAAACAAGAAGGTTTATAAAGGATGGGTGGAAGTATTGGGAAAATAATCAACAGGACAATATGGCTGCGATCTTCTTAACATAAAAAAAACCCGGACCAGCCGGGTTTTTTTTTACTTATTTTTCCTGCTCAGGATCCTGAGCTTTTTCGGACTTCTTCTTTTTTACCTTCAGGTTAAGACTTTCGGCTTTACCATCGTAATCGGCTACCAGGGTATCTCCGACCTGAACTTCCCCTTTTAGGATCTCTTCAGCTACCGGATCTTCGAGGTATTTCTGAATCGCTCTGTTCAGCGGTCTTGCTCCATAAGATGGATCGTATCCTTTTTCTGCCAGGTAATCTTTCGCCTTTTCGGTAAGCTCCACATTGTAGCCCAGAGTCAGTATTCTTGCAAATACATTTCTAAGGGTAATGTCGATGACCTTATGAATATCCTCTCTTTGCAGACTGTTGAAGACGATTACATCATCGAGTCTGTTCAGGAACTCCGGTGAGAAGGCTTTTCTCAGAGCGTTCTGAATGGTACCCTTCATCATATCGTCCATGTTGTCTCTCTTCGCCTGAGTGGTAAAACCAACTCCTGCTCCGAAATCTTTCAGGTCTCTGGCTCCGATGTTCGAAGTCATGATGATGATGGTATTTCTGAAATCCACTCTTCTTCCAAGTCCGTCGGTTAAGATACCGTCGTCCAGCACCTGAAGCAGCAGGTTGAACACATCCGGGTGCGCTTTCTCGATTTCGTCGAGCAGCACGACGCTGTATGGTTTTCTTCTGATCTTTTCGGTCAGTTGTCCGCCTTCTTCATAACCTACATATCCAGGAGGAGCTCCCACGAGTCGCGATACGGAGAATTTCTCCATATATTCGCTCATATCGATTCTTACGAGTGAATCTTCTTTGTCGAACAGGTAAGTAGCCAGCACTTTGGCAAGCTCGGTTTTACCCACACCGGTCGGGCCAAGGAACACAAAAGAACCAATCGGTTTCTTAGG
The DNA here is from genome assembly GCA_045805025.1 of Cytophagaceae bacterium. GTDB lineage: Bacteria > Bacteroidota > Bacteroidia > Cytophagales > Cytophagaceae > DATMOV01. The sequence continues at coordinate 8,721 of JBJMLY010000140.1, forward strand.
ATCTTTCAATCCTACTCTTGTTCTCTGGATGGCTTTCACCAGCTTGTCGATCGCCTGGTCCTGACCAATCACTTTCGCTTTCAGTTCGGCACCCATGCCAAGAAGTTTTTGTCCTTCATTCTGTGCCACTCTGTTTACAGGTATACCTGTCATCATGGCAATCACTTCAGCGACATTTTCTTCTTTCACTGAATATCTTTTCTTTTTAGTCTCTTCTTCCCACCGGCTCTTGGCGATATCCAGCTGTTCAAGCAGCTTTTTCTCTTTATCTCTAAGCTGTGCAGCCTCTTCATACTTCTGAGACTTCACGACCTTATTCTTCTCTTTCTTGATGTTCTCGATGGATTCCTCCAGCTTCACGATGTCGCTAGGGACATGGATGTTGTTGATATGCACCCTTGCTCCCGCTTCGTCCAGCACGTCGATGGCTTTATCGGGAAGGAATCTGTCGCTGATATAGCGGTCAGACAGCTTCACGCAGGCGGCAATCGCTTCGTCGCTGTAGTTCACGTGGTGGTGATCCTCGTATTTCTCCTTGATATTATTCAGGATCTCTACGGTTTCTTCCGGTGTGGTGGCGTCTACCATCACGATCTGGAATCTTCTTGCCAGAGCGCCGTCTTTCTCGATATACTGTCTGTATTCATCCAGCGTTGTAGCGCCGATGCATTGTATATCCCCTCTTGCGAGGGCCGGTTTAAACATATTGGATGCATCGAGCGAGCCTGAAGCCCCGCCGGCGCCAACAATGGTATGGATCTCGTCAATGAAGAGGATCACTTCGGGAGATTTTTCCAGCTCGTTCATCACGGCTTTCATTCTCTCTTCGAATTGTCCGCGGTATTTGGTACCAGCCACTAAAGAGGCCAGATCAAGCGTTACCACTCTTTTTCCAAATAGTACGCGCGATACTTTCTTCTGAACGATTCTTAAGGCAAGACCTTCCGCAATGGCTGTTTTACCAACGCCTGGCTCACCGATCAGGATCGGGTTGTTCTTTTTACGGCGGCTCAGTACCTGCGCCACGCGTTCGATTTCTTTTTCACGCCCTACTATTGGGTCCAGACGGTTGTCGTCGGCCATTTTGGTAAGGTCGCGTCCGAAATTATCAAGGACCGGAGTTCTTGATTTTTCAGGGCTCTTCGAGGTAGACTCCTTGCCTGTGCCTCCACCGGCGCCGGAGTTTCCAAAAATTCTTGAGCTGTCTTCGTCCCCGTCATCAGTATCCGATGATGCGCTGGGGTTGTGTGAGTGATATTCTAGCAATTCTTTAATGACTTCGTAATTAACTTCAAATTTTTCAAGTATCTGTGTTGCGATATTATCCTCATCTCTCAGGATTGAAAGAAGAAGATGTTCTGTACCTATCAGTTCGCTTTTAAAAATTTTTGCTTCCAGATAGGTGATTTTCAATACTTTCTCAGACTGACGGGTAAGAGGTATATTGGCCAGATTTTTCACATTACCTGTAGCCGTACCTTTAATCGCCTGCTCGATTGATTGCCTGAGTTCATCCAGAGATATTCCCAGCTTTTTTAACAGGCCAATGGCTACGCCTTCACCCTCCCGGATCATACCCAGCAGCAAATGCTCAGCTCCAATATAATCATGGCCAAGACGAAGCGCCTCCTCTCTGCTGAGAGAAATGACTTCTTTAACTCTGTTCGAAAATTTTGCTTCCATTTTATGTAAGGAGCTAAGTAAATGTTAATCCTGTCAATACTCTATTTTGACTGCTTTTCCTTCAAAACATCAAAATCTGGCCTTTTTTAAAGAACAAATACTTTCTAACCTTTGTTCAAACTTAATTTTTTTTACTCATTATTAAAATTTTCAAGGCATTATTTCCCTCGCAGAATAATAAATCAATGATGCTTAGATCAGGGACAAATTGCCTGCCAAAAACCTGTGTGTAGGGAATACCGGTAATAATTTCCGATTTCCCGCCACGGCCTGATTGACCTCTGAGATCTGTAAAGTCCTGATTACTTACCTCCTCACGGTACTCCAGGCTCAATTCAAGCTTCTTTTCCACCCGGAGCAACTTTAGACAAAGTGTCAGCAATTCCATATTCAGGTCTATAAGATAACGATGCTTTTTAAATAAGATTTCCCTAAAAGAATCAGAATAATATTCAAAGAACGGAGATTTTGCATAGGCGGATTGGATACTTCTCCAGTGAACGTTCAGCCATCGCTGGGAATAGTCAATCTGCACCTCTCTTATTAATACCTTTTGATGAGGATTTATAACCGGCACCGTCAAAATATTTATTTTGCTGGATGTAAGAATACGGCAGCGATTACGGTAACTCTGCTTCTGGTAATTTTCAAAGGCTTCGATAACAAGCTTTTCATGGCTTAAAACCTCGGCAAAATACGAAACAGAGGGTAAATACCGGATTTCTGTCAGCAAAGTGCTCATGTAGGCAAATTAGCAATAAAGCAGGAAGAATAGGGAAATCTGACAAAAAATAGCGCTTACTGCTGTTGATAACTCAGAAATACAGTTCAATATCTCCAAGCCCTTCCCTCACCACCTCAAACTCCCCATTACTGCAGTCTACCATTGTCGAAGGGGTATTGTTACCAAAACCACCATCAATGACTACATCCACCAGGTTCTGGTATTTATCAAATATCACTTCAGGATCTGTCGGATATTCCAGGATATCGTCATCGTCTTTGACTGAAGTGGTAGCAATCGGATTGCCCAGTTCCCTGACAAGCGTGCGTGGTATATTATGATCCGGAATTCTTATCCCTACCGTATTCTTTTTGGTATCCAGTATTTTGGGAAGCTTATTTCCTGCATTCAGTATAAAAGTAAAAGGACCCGGTAATGCCTTCTTCATGACTTTAAAAACCGGATTGGGAAGATTACGGGTGTATTCGGAGATATGACTCAGGTCATAGCAGATAAAAGACAGATTCGCTTTGGCAGGATTCAGGTTCTTCATCCTGCATAAACGTTCCACCGCTTTCTGATGATGAATATCGCAGCCCATTGCATAGACGGTATCGGTAGGGTAAATTATAATTCCTCCCTTTCTCAGTACTTCCACCACTTCTCCTACTCTGTTCATCTGAGGATTATCAGGATGGATCTTTATCAGTTTAGCTTTCATTTTTCAGTTAGGAGTAGCACTTTTCATTGGCAAAATAAATAAAGTTGACAATTGACGGTTAACAGTTGACAAAATAAATAAAATCAATTGTGCATTATGCGCGCTACCTTCAACTATTCATCATGCTTTTTGTTAACTGCCAACTGTCAACCGCCTGCTTCTTTCACAATCAAAAACAAATCACTATTTTTAAAACCTCATGGAGAATACAACGATTAAAAAACAAGGTAACTTTAAAAGGTGGCTGATTGTGGCGCTGGGCATCAGCTTTATTACTTTTTCCTTTTATGCCTATCA
>JBJMLY010000141.1:0-3361 GCA_045805025.1 Cytophagaceae bacterium
CGTGGACGGGAGTGACAATTTTGCAACACGTTACCTGGTTAATGATGCCTGCGTGATTCTTAAAAAGCCTTTTGTATCAGGCGCTATCTTTAAATTCGAAGGACAGGTTTCGGTGTTTAATTATAAGACCAAAGAGGGAAAGAGAGGTCCGACCTATCGTTGTCTTTACCCCGAAGCGCCCGACCCGAAGGATGTTCCCTCCTGCTCTGAAATAGGAGTGCTTGGAGTTTTGCCCGGAATGATCGGCGCGATGCAGGCTAACGAGGCCATTAAAGTGATTACTGAAACCGGTGAGCCTTTATCGGGCAGACTATTAACCCTTGATGCCCTGACCATGCAGAGCACGATTCTTAAGTTTTCTCCGGATGAAAAAAATTTCGCTATCCGGGAACTGGGAAATTACGAAGAAGTATGCGAAGTGCCCGGACAAGATTTTCAGCCAGGCTTTAAAGAAATCACTGTACTTGAACTCAAAGAAAAACTTGACCGCAAAGAAAATATTTCCCTGCTCGATGTGAGAGAAGAGTTCGAACGTGAGATCTGCACCCTGGGCGGCACGCTTATTCCCATGAACAAAATTCCGGCACATATTGAGGCTATTCCTGAAGACAAACCCGTGGTGGTATACTGCCATCATGGAATGAGGAGCGCCATGGTCGTTAAATTCCTGGCCGAAGAATTCGGGTATAAAAATCTGTTTAACCTCGAAGGCGGAATTCATGCCTGGGCCGAGCATATTGATAAAGAAATGAAAAAATATTGAGGGAAAATATCAATTTCCAAATAACAAATTTCAAAATATTTTTTAGAATTATCATTTAGCCTTTAGAGACTGGTTGAACACCAACATTGGATTTTGTTCTCTGGAACTGAGATTTGCTGCTTCTTAGTGTGTTTTAATCAAATTCGGGTCCTGATTTCCTATTATCAACAAAAATCGGTAGCTTTACCCGGCAAATAAGTAACCCTAATTTATTTGCCATGTCCCTAGATCAATCCAAATTCCTTTTTGAAGCCCTCACCTACGATGATGTGCTTTTATTGCCCGCCTATTCCGAAGTGCTTCCCCGGGAAACGGATACGACCACTTTACTATCAAGAAACATCAGGCTGAATATACCCCTGGTTTCTGCAGCTATGGATACGGTCACGGAATTTGAAATGGCCATCGGTATGGCGCATCTGGGCGGACTCGGCTTCATTCATAAAAACATGTCCATTGCCGAACAGGCCGATCAGGTAAAAAGAGTTAAAAGATCAGAAAGCGGGATGATCCTTGATCCGATTACGCTTACAGAGGAAGCTACGCTGAGAGATGCGCTGGCAATAATGAAAGATCATAAGATTGGGGGAATACCGGTAGTAAATGGAAGCGGCAAACTCGTCGGCATCATTACCAACAGGGATCTGCGGTTCCAGAAGGATCCGGCCAGAAAAATTACCGAGATCATGACCACGGACAATATGATCACGGCCGATGAAGGCATTGACCTTCAGAAAGCGGAAGGAATCCTGCAGGAATATAAAATTGAAAAGCTTCCCATTATTGACAAGCAAGGTAAGCTCAAAGGGCTTATTACATATAAAGACATCCTGAAAAAGAAAGACCGTCCCGATGCCTGCAAAGACAGCTTCGGCCGCTTACGTGTTGGCGCCGCTGTTGGGGTTACGGAAGATATCCTGGAACGTGTAGAGGCTCTGAAGAAAGCCGGTGTTGACGTGATCAGTATAGATACAGCCCACGGACATTCCAAAGGCGTAATCAGTGCCCTTAAGACTGTCAAAAAGAAATTCTCCGATCTGGAAGTGATCGTAGGAAATGTAGCAACCGGTGACGGAGCAAAAGCCCTGGCCGATGCCGGCGCTGATGCCATAAAGGTGGGTATAGGCCCGGGAAGCATTTGCACCACCAGAGTAATTGCCGGAGTGGGCATGCCTCAGCTGTCGGCCGTATACGAATCCGTGAAAGCCATCGCAGGAAGCGGCGTTCCGGTCATTGCCGACGGGGGTATCCGTTTTTCGGGAGATATGGTTAAAGCCATTGCGGGAGGTGCCAATACCATTATGGTAGGGTCCATGCTGGCAGGTACCGAGGAGGCTCCCGGAGAAGTCACGATTTTTGAAGGAAGAAAATACAAATCATACCGAGGAATGGGTTCGCTGGAAGCGATGGAAGACGGTTCTAAAGACCGCTATTTCCAGGACGCTGAAGACGATGTAAAAAAACTGGTTCCCGAAGGCATCGTGGGCCGTGTTCCTTTCAAGGGAAAAGTTTCCGAAGTCATTTATCAGATGATCGGAGGCCTCAAAGCAGGTATGGGTTATTGCGGGGCAAAAGATATCGAAACGCTGAAAAAAGCAAAGTTTGTAAAAATCACCGCTGCCGGAGTAAGAGAAAGTCATCCGCACGACATACAAATTACCAGAGAAGCACCGAATTACAGCAGATAATAATTATATTGAGAGCATAAATAAGGAACATGCTATCTGTAAAGGATTTTTCCAGATCGTATTTAATTTTAAGCATTTTCTGCTGGCTCTGTCTTGTCTGCTGTAACATCTATTCTGTTCATCAGATTACCGAAAACAGCAACGTCAGCATTCCTTCGGCTTTTACCAATCTCATTCTTACCTTCCTTTACATTTTCACCTTTCTCTCTTTTAAAATTTACGTTGGGAGCAAGCGGGGAAATAATTTTATAGAATACCTCTGGCAAACATTCAGCATCGGAGCCTATACGATTCTTATTTCCCTCTTTATCAAATTTTTTCTTTACATCACGGAAGACAGTAGTTTTGCCGGAAATCTTATCCTTAAAAATCTTTTCTACCACCTGAACGTCGCTCTGATCACCATTTTCCTCGCCAATGCCTTCTATATATGGAAAAAGATGATCCTGTACCAGAAATCAAAGATTACCCATATCCTGTGGCATGTATTTGAATATATGGCTCTCGCCAGCATCCTTACTAATTTTATTTCAATTGAAATTCTGAGCCTGACATTTGTGATAGGATCATCTCCCCTGCTGATCCTGGGACTCATTCTTTCCTTTAATCTTAAATGGGTTGCCTTCCTGAACTATAAGCAGAAATGGCAAAGTATTTCTCTCATCTGTCTGATCATTCTCATCAGCAGCACCTTTGTTCAGCAGATCTATGAAAATTATTCCAATGAGGAGTTGATTCTGAATCTGGGGGGTAACGTATTTGTTCTGGCCATCTTCTCTTTCATTCTCCTGAATTGTTTTACAGGTCTCCTTGTTCTGTTCTTCAACCTGCCAACCTCTTCGGTTTTTGAACAGAAATTCGGAGAAGTGATGATCTTCCAGAAACTTAGTCAGTCCATCCAGATCGGAGA
>JBJMLY010000142.1:0-6285 GCA_045805025.1 Cytophagaceae bacterium
ATAAATCCTTTTTATATCAAAAGGCAGGTCTTTCTGGTTTTCTGCCACAGAAATGAAGCCGACTTCGGTTGTTCCGATCTTCTCAAAATTTATAATATATGGCTCCGTAATTCCCACAAACAAAAATATCTATATTGACTTAATGCTATAGTATGTTAAAATAATTGATTCCCGGCTCAAAAACCTATTAATGCTAAATCTTTTTTTAACGACCCTTTTCACGGTTTTTCTGTTTATTTTCTTCAGGATCACGCCTCGCTTCCGGATGAACCATTTCCACGTCATTGTCTGCAACTATTTTGTATGCCTGACTCTGGCGATTTTATCGAACGACATCCAAGTCATCAGAAACCTGAATTATTCAGATTCCTGGATCACCCTTTCTCTGCTCACCGGCTGCCTTTTTCCTCTTTCCTTCTACTTAATGGCTTTAACCATAGAAAAGGTAAGCATCAGCGTAGCGGGAGTTGCCAATAAAATGTCTATGATCCTTCCTGTTTCCTTCAATTTCATGATCCTGCACATCGGAGCAAGAGATTTAAAAGCGCTGAATATTATTGGAATATGCCTTGCATTGCCTGCCATCCTGCTTGCATCGCTGAAACCTTCCGACGACCTGCTTGCCGACTCAAAAAAACAGACTTCTTTTATTCTTCCTTTCATGGTTTTTCTGATAGGAGGTTTTATTGATACACTGATTAACTATATAAGTTTTCAATACCTGAGCAGCCGTTCGGATCAATTGCTGTTTCCGGTTTTTACATTTACGGCTGCCGCCCTTACAGGAAGCATCATTGTCGGAACAAGAATTGCTTTGAAACATGAACGGCTGGAATTTCAAAGTATTCTGGGAGGAATGGTTCTTGGGGTTCCCAATTTCCTATCGATCTATTTTATGCTGAAGACCCTTGATGATTTTGGCAACGATGGGGCCGTGGTATTCCCGATTCTCAATATTGCGGTGATCATCCTGACTTCCCTCTCAGGGCTGCTTTTTTTCAGAGAAAAACTAAGCGGACTGAATATAACAGGAATTTTACTGGCCCTGCTCTCGATTGTCCTGGTATTCCTGAACTGGGAGCTTTTCCTCAGCCATATCAACGCACTCTATTCAAATCCGTGAGTTCAAGAACCTAATTTCGGCCCTGCAGGTTAAGAGTACGGAAAAAAATAATTATTTTAGCAGTCTGTAAATTATACTCCCTTGTCAGAGAAAAAAGTAAAAGTCGGAATTGTTCAGGTATCCTGTTCTAAAGAGAAGGATAAAAACCTGGCGAAGACCATCGAAAAGATCCGGGCTGTAGCCGCCAAAGGTGCTCAGATCGTTTGTCTTCAGGAGCTTTTCATGTCGCTGTATTTCTGCGATGTCGAAGATTATGAAAACTTCAAGCTGGCAGAATCCATTCCGGGCCCGACGACCGAGTCTCTACAGAAAATTTCCGAGGAACTGAATATCGTGATCATTGCTTCGCTTTTTGAAAAAAGAGCCCAGGGAATTTACCATAACACAACGGCTGTTATTGATGCGGGAGGCAAATACCTGGGCAAATACCGCAAAATGCATATTCCCGATGATCCGGGGTATTATGAGAAATTCTATTTTACGCCCGGCGATACCGGCTATATGGTTTTCGATACCAAGTTTGCCAAAATAGGAGTTCTGATCTGCTGGGATCAATGGTATCCTGAAGCGGCCAGAATTACAGCCCTTATGGGAGCCGAAATCCTGTTCTACCCCACCGCCATCGGATGGGCCAAGCATCAGGGGCAGGAAGTGAACGAAGATCAGTACAATGCCTGGCAGACCATTCAGCGAAGTCATTCTGTTGCGAATGGAATTCATGTAGTATCCGTCAACCGGGTGGGAGAAGAAGGTCCCATGAAGTTCTGGGGGGGGTCGTTCATCTCAAATCCTTTCGGAAAACTTTTATACAAGGCATCTCACGATCAGGAGGAAATTCATGTGCAGGAACTTGACCTGGAAAAATCTGACAGTTACAGGACCCACTGGCCCTTCATGCGCGACCGCAGGATTGATTCCTATGAGGGAATTATGAAAAGATATATTGATTAAATAACAAATAATCAAAATTCAAATAACAATATTCAAATCCATCAGCTATGGAAAATGGGAAATTTTATGATCTGGAAGAAAGAACTTTCAGGTATGCCAAAGAAGTGTGTCTGTTTTGCAAAGGAATTGATAAATCAATCTCTAATACTGAGTATTATAAGCAAGTAATCCGATCATCCGCTTCCGTAGGAGCTAATTATATTGAGGCGAACGAGTCATTGGGTCCGAAAGATTTTCTAATGAAAGTCAGAATAAGCAGAAGAGAAGTGAAGGAGTCGATCTTTTGGCTCCGATTGATAAAAGAAACGAATAAAAATGTAAATTCTCAGCTAGAACAATTGCTTGATGAATCAACCCAGCTTAAAAAGATCCTTTCGAGCATTATTGAAAAAAGTAAGGCTTCATCATCGAAGGATTAAGTATAATCCTCTAATTTGAAATTTGTTTTTTGTCTTTTGTAATTTGTAATGAATAATCCAAAAAACCTTGGCTACCATTTCCCGGCAGAATGGGAAAAACACAGTGCTACATGGCTGAGCTGGCCGCATAAGGAGGCTTCATGGCCCGGAAAAATCGAGACGATCTATCCTGTCTACGTCCGATTTATCAAAGCGCTTACCGAAGGCGAAACCGTCAACATCAACGTGAACGACGAAGCCATGAAGACTAAGGCGATTTCATATCTGCAGAAAGAGGGTGTTGACCTTACCAGAGTTCATTTCTTTTTCTTTCCCACTAACGATGCCTGGTGCCGAGACCATGGCCCTGCCTTTCTGGTAAACCGTAAAGAAAAAAAGAAAATGATCGTGGACTGGGGATACAATGCCTGGGGCGGAAAATATCCTCCCTACGATCTGGATGACGTTATACCCACCCTGATCGCAAAGCATTACAACATTCCTGTTGTTAACCCGGGAATCGTCATGGAAGGAGGCTCCGTGGAGTTCAATGGAAAAGGAACGCTGCTCACGACTACCGGCTGCCTGCTGAATAAAAACAGAAACCCGCATCTGAATCAGAAACAGATTGAAGAATATCTGACAGGCTATTACGGAGTAGATCAGATCCTATGGCTGGGCGACGGCATTGTGGGCGATGACACCGACGGGCATATAGACGACATCACCCGGTTTGTCAATTCCGATACCGTGCTCACGGTCGTAGAAGAAAATAAAAAGGATGAAAACCACGAGCCGCTGGAAGAAAATCTGAAAAGCCTGAAAAAGATGAGGCTGCAGGATGGAAAACAGCTGAACGTGGTGGAATTGCCTATGCCATCGGCAGTGGTTTTTGACGATCAGAGACTGCCTGCTTCCTATGCTAATTTTTATATCGGGAATGCCGCTGTGGTAGTACCGGTTTTCCGGGACAAAAATGATGAACGCGCCCTTGAAATTATTCAGAAGTGCTTCCCCGATAGAAAAGTAATCGGACTTGATTCAACAGATATCATCTGGGGACTGGGGAGCTTCCATTGCCTGAGCCAGCAGGAGCCAATGGCCTGAACCATGATTTATTTGATTAAATGATTAGCATGATTTTTAATTCCATTTACTCACTACAAGAGTATCATAGTCCTCATTTAATCAAATAAATCATAGTTTAAGACTATGATATTACCATCTTCTTAAAGCCCTTCTTCACATTCACCTGGATGAGATTTCTTTCTTTGTCCAGCACTTCGAAATCTGCTTTTTCTCCGTCCACAGAACATTCTTTCGGCTCGAAAGGCAGGCCGTGAACAGTGGCTTCGTAATGGCCGTATTCCGGATCAAAATTTCCTTCGATGGATTGCTGCACAATAAATTTACTGTCGGAGCCATTCGTATTGAAAGTCTTGACGCAATATTCTCCGTTCTGGTATCCATAGCCATCGCCTGCGTCTTCGTAAATCGTGCTGCTGTGCGGTTTATTATTGTAGTAAATATGAAGGAATAATTCCTCCAGCTTAAACTCTCCCACATACTGCATCACCGGATAATGAGGCAGCACTGCTCCAGCCCGGACATAAAGCGGAATTCTATCGAGGGGCGCTTCGGCCCATACTTCCATACCGCCGTGGAACTGTTCATCATCCCAGTAGTAATACCATTTCCCTTCGGGCAGATATAGCCATCTTCCGTCAACTCCAGCCTGCATAATCGGACAGATCATGATCTGCTCCCCTACCCCTACCTCATCCTGACGGAAATAAGTCTCCGTATCGTTGAAGTCGAGGAAGGTAATTGGCCTCAACATAGGCGTACCCTTTGCAGCGTATTGCCAGAAAGTGGTGTACATGTATGGCAGGAACTGATACCTCATTTCAATGAATTTCCTGGCCAGCTCTTCGAACTCCGGTCCGAATGACCATGGCTCCTGATCACCGTGATCGCCGGAAGAGTGAGTTCTGAAAAAGGCATGGAAAGCTCCCATCTGGATCCAGCGCACATAAAGCTCTCCTGAAGGTGTTTCGATAAAGCCACCGATGTCGGATCCGCAGAAAGAAATCCCGGAAACACTTAACCTCTGACACTGAACATTGGCAAGCCACATGTGCTCCCAGGAGGCGATGTTATCGCCCGTCCATACCGAAGAATATTTCTGCACACCGGAAAAGCCCGATCTGGTAATAACAAAAGGCCTGTTCGGATTAGCGAATTTCTTAACGCCGTTATAAGTAGCTCTGGCCATCTGCATCCCGTAAACGTTGTGCGCTTTCCTATGACTGCAGGAATCCCCGTCGTAATCGTGGCGAACGTCGTATGGAAAAGTTTCTATTTCGAAGACAGCAGGTTCATTCATATCGTTCCATACCCCTTTCACTCCCACTTCTTCAATCAAACCCTTGAACAGCCCCGCCCACCATTCCCGCACTTCCGGATTGGTAAAGTCGGGAAAGTTGCAGGCGCCAGGCCACACAGAACCCTTCATCAGCGTACCGTCCATCCGTTTGCAGAAATAATCTTTTTCAAGAGCCTCTTTATAGACCGAATAATTTTTATCGACTTTGATACCCGGATCTATGATTACAATGGTTTTAAAGCCGTCTTCTGCCAGATCCGCCACCATCTTTTTAGGATTAGGAAAATAATCCTTATTCCAGGTAAAGCAGCGGAAACCATCCATATAGTCGATGTCGAGGTAAATAGAATCGCATGGAATTTTCCGGGTACGGAATTCATTACAGATACTTCTGACCTGCTTTTCAGGATAATAGCTCCATTTGCACTGATGATAGCCGAGAGCCCAGAGAGGAGGCAGCTCAGGTTTGCCGGTAAGATTGGTATAACCTTCCACCACTTCCAGCGGATCAGGACCATAAATGAAATAATAATTCATCTCCCCTCCATGCGCCCAGAAACTGTATACATTCTTCCGTTCAAAGCCAAAATCATAAAAGCTTCTGAAGGAGTTGTCGAAAAATATACCGTAAGCCGTTTTATGATGAAGGCCGATGAAAAAAGGAATGTTCTTATATAAGGGATCGGAATTTTTCAGGAAGCCGTAGGTGTCTTTTCCCCAGAGCTCCATTCTCTTGCTGCGCAGATTAAGATCTGTCGGTTTATCGCCTAGCCCGAAGAAATGTTCTCCGCTCTGGATCTTCTTGCTGCACAAAACAATCTCTCCTCCATACTGCCTGTGATCTTCCCAATGAAAACCTTTTTCATCCTCGCAGATCACCATCCCGTTTTTGTCGAGTATGGATATATGCGCACCTTTTTTAGTAATGGCGCATTCCAGGTATTTGGTAATAATGATATAATTCTCTTCGCTTTCCACCAGCTCAGCATGCTTTATCTGCTCCTGATAATCCGGAGCATTGGAATAAGAAAAGTCCCGCATAAATTTTCCTTCGGGAGCGAAGCGGAATCTCAGAATTTTATCAGACTTGACAGAAACCTCTATGGTCGTTTCCGTACAGAAAAAGTAAAATCTGTTTCCTTCCCTCTTGCTGCTTAAAATCAGATCCGGAAATTGCTGCATCGCAACCGGGTTCTGATTTATATTCATGTAACTTTCCATAATTCTCCGGAGCTATTGTCTCCTGTTCTGTTTTTAAATATTTGCTAAAATGCCTGAATTTTCGCTTGTTAAAAATACAAAAAGCGGTTTTTTTCTTACAACTTGAGTTTATAAGGCTTAAAACCGGATGTCTGTTTATAAGTTTTTCATGATTCACCAAGATAAAAGAAGGATTCATGGTTTTGGTGTCAGAAAAAATCATAAAT
>JBJMLY010000143.1:0-3798 GCA_045805025.1 Cytophagaceae bacterium
CAAGGCTTCGGCTTCTTTAGGATTATGGATAAGCGCTTTAGAGAAATCCTCTTTTGCACCCTGGTAGTCGGTCATGGCAAGCTTTGTATTGCCGCGTTTAATATAGGCTTCGTAGTAGTTGTGATCCAGATTCAGAGCTTCGCTGAAGTCTTCCAGCGCTCCCTCGTTATCGCCCAGTTCAACTTTCGCAAGTCCGCGGTTGAAGTAAGCCTTGGCATTCTTAGGCTCGTTCTGTACAGCCTGGTCAAAATCCATGATGGCTCCAAGGAAGTTGCCATGCTTGTATTTATTCAGACCCTTATCTAAAAGGGAAGAGTCGCTGTTGATTGCTGCCTGGGATATGCTTATGCAGAGCAAAAGCATCATCATTGATAATGTAGTTGTTTTCATACCTGTTTGAATTTAATACATGAATCAATTTCAGTAATAAAATCTTCCTGCTTTACTGAACTAAATAAAAACCCGCAAATTACTTTTGGATAAAAGTACGTGGATTTTTGCGGAAATGTAAATCCACTATAACACACCTTTTTTACTTGGTTAATAGAAATTTCCCTTGTGATCAGGGCCATCTGAGCTTTATTATCTCTGACAGCCTCGATGCATTTTGTAAAATTATGAGAAAAATTAATATTTTTTGAATTTTTCTGATCTTTTTCGTGAATATTCAAGCATTTTGAAATAATAAAATAATGCATGATGGTAAGGTCCAGCTCCTTGATTTCCTGCGGAAAATTCCAATGTATCGCTGATTCCATCCCTTTTTTTAGTTTTAATGCAAACTGTTCATCTTTCAAAATTAGGCCAAACTGCCATTTTTCCGATGCGATCTCCGCATCAATAGATTTTACGGTTTCAAGAGGTTTTAGTTCAAAATAGGTCGAAATTTTCGTCAAAAAGGCATTTTTATCGAAATTTTCTATAGGGTCTATCAATCTGTGCGTAGGCAGAATCTTAATTTCATTCGCTTCTGTGTTACTCAGGTACATACAGTGATAGTTCCAGGCTTCTGTTCTGTTAAAACTTTGCTTTTCAGCTTTTTGTTTCTGATAAGCCATGGAAGCGTTAAAGCGATGGTGCCCATCCGCAAGTATGACGGGTTTTGTTTTAAGCACAGCCATAAACACTTCGATCACTTTTTTATCATGAATCATCGAGAGCTTATTGAGAACTCCATTCTGATCCATAACTTCATATAAGGGCGCCAGCATGCTTTCATCCATAAATTTTTCCAGCTGATGTTCGGGATCCGAATAAAGTCCGTGTGTAGGGCTTAGATTCATTTCTAAGCTTTGCAGGATTTCAATCCTGCCATGCAGCGAGGAGGGAACGACCGCTTCATGTTTCAGAATCTGCTGTTCACTCCAGGCATGCAGCCTGATGTTGCAGATAAATCCTTTCTGGCAGTGAAGATGGTCTGAAGTGCCCTGTTTGAAATACTGATAATAGACATAAATGGCGGGCAGGTAATCCTGGGCTATGATTTTATTATTTTTCCATTCAGTGAGCAGGGCAGCTGCTGATTCGGGGTCTTTTTCCGGAACGGAAATATGGATGCTGTTGAAGTTTTTTTTATAAAGCGCTCTCCGTTCTAAAGGATCCACCACATCAAACAAAGGAGAGATCAGATCCTGAATGGGGCCTGCCTTTTCTGTATATCTCCAGGGTCTCAGCGGTTTTATTTCAGCCATGCGTATTTGTGTAAAAGGCTATAAACGGTTCGTTTTCCATTTACTTTGCCCCTCAGACTTAAGCGGAGATTTATTTTTTTGTTCACGGATCAGCCATCCTGCAAGAGCGGCGGCTACCGTTAGTTCGTCTCCTTTAATTTCTGCCTGTAGTTTTTCCGGACTAAAATATTTTTGTACGAAATGGGTGTCGAATTCACCTGAAGCGAATGCAGGATGTTCCATCACGAATTTTCCAAACCCCAGGGTGGTTTCAATCCCGCTGATTTTGTATTCCTTGATGGCCCTGATCATTTTCTGAATGGCCAGTTCACGGGTGGAGGCATGGACGGCCAGTTTTGCGATCATAGGGTCATAGAATATAGGGATGTCCATGCCCTGTTCAAATCCGTCATCGATCCTGATCCCGGGTCCCTGGGGCCTTACATAGGTTTGAAGGGTGCCGGTAAACGGAAGAAAATTGTTAGCAGGGTCTTCAGCATATACCCGCAGCTCAATGGCATGTCCGTGAATGGAGAGGTCATCCTGCCGGAAGGATAATTTTTCTCCCTGGGCGATTTTTACCTGCTCTTTCACCAGGTCAATGCCAGTGATCATCTCGGTCACCGGATGCTCTACCTGCAGACGCGTATTCATCTCCAGGAAATAAAAATTCTTATGTTCATCCAGGATGAATTCAACCGTTCCCGCATTGTAATAATTGCAGGATCTGGCGGCATCTACTGCCGCTTTGCCCATGGCTTCACGGGTTTTTTCGTCCAGCACAGAAGAAGGCGCTTCCTCAATTACTTTCTGATATCTTCTCTGCACAGAACATTCCCGTTCGAAAAGGTGCACGATGTTCCCGTGCTGGTCGCCCAGTACCTGGATTTCAATATGTCTTGGAGAAGAGATGTATTTTTCAATAAAAACAGAACCATCCCCGAAAGCGGCCTGCGCTTCGCTAACGGCTCTCTGCATACTTTCGGCAAAGTCCGCTTCCTTTTCCACAATGCGCATACCTTTTCCGCCGCCGCCGGCGCTGGCTTTGATCAGAACAGGGTAACCCGCCTCAGCCGCAATTTTTTTAGCCTCGGCCAGGTCAGTAATTGCTTTATCGCCGCCAGGCACCATGGGGATTTTATACTGTGATGCAGCCTCTTTGGCCGCCAGCTTATTGCCCATTACTTTGATCGATTCAGGAGAGGGGCCAATGAACACGAGTCCCGCTTCTTTAACTTTGCGGGCAAAACCTTCATTCTCCGAAAGGAATCCATAACCAGGATGAATAGCATCCGCTCCCAGCTTTAAAGCTGTTTCGATGATTTTATCTCCCCGAAGGTAAGAAGCCGAGGAAGCAGCGGGTCCAATGCAGACTGCTTCATCCGCATAACGTACATGCAGGGAATTCCTGTCGGCTTCGCTGAATACAGCCACGGTGCTGATCCCCATTTCTCTGACTGACCTCATGATCCTCAGAGCAATTTCGCCCCGGTTTGCGATTAGTATTTTACCGAATTTTGCCATAATAAGGTCCTGATACAATGGTATAAAATATTTCCTTTGTTTGAAATACCGGCCCAAATTTACAGGTTCGCTATTTTGAGTTAAAGGTATATTGTGTAACTTTGCAATACTACATTTTGTGTTATTTTCTTACCATTAAACCGAAACAACATTGGATCTATTTGAAAGATTACTTGCTGACAGAGGGCCATTGGGGAAGCACTCCCAGATAGCTCATGGTTATTTTACATTCCCTAAGCTGGAAGGAGAAATATCCCCCCGAATGAAATTCAGGGGTAAAGAGGTGCTTAACTGGAGCCTTAACAATTACCTGGGACTCGCCAACCATCCGGAAGTGAAAAAAGCGGATGCGGATGGAGCCAGGGAATATGGTCTGGCCTTGCCTATGGGAGCCCGTATGATGTCAGGTAATTCAAACATGCTTGAGCAGTTCGAAGCAGAGCTTTCCGAATTTGTCGGAAAAGAGGATACTATGGTTATGAACTTCGGTTATCAGGGAATTATGTCGATTATCGATGCCCTGCTTTCCCGCCACGATGTGGTAATTTATGACGGAGAATCTCATGCCAGTATTGTGGACGGAGTAAGACTACATCAGGGGAAA
>JBJMLY010000144.1:0-6323 GCA_045805025.1 Cytophagaceae bacterium
CAGACCGGCAGCGGACTGAGTGATATAAGGCAATAAATTGTTCGGTCTTCCCAGGGGGAGTTCCCCTATTTTGCCCGAAGGATGTGCGCCGATCGGATTAAAATAGCGAAGACTTATCGCTTTCATCTGCGGATTGACATAGATCATATCGCTGATGATATTTTCACAGAACAGCTTCGTCTTTCCATACGGAGAAAAAGGCATCATCATGGGGGATTCTTCCGTTACAGGAAGTTTTTCGGGCTGTCCGTAAACGGTGCAGGAGGAAGAAAAAACGAGCTGATCTACGCCGTTTTGCTTCATGGTTTCAAGTAAAGCAGCGAGAGATTCTATATTGTTTGTATAGTATTTTAAAGGTTCCTGGACAGATTCCCCGACAGCTTTATAGGCTGCAAAATGGATGACTCCCCGGATGTTTTTTTCTGTTTTAAAAATGGAATTCAGCTTCTCTTTATCCCTGCAATCTCCTTCATAAAAGCTGATTTCTTTACCTGTGATTTCCTTTAATCCTTTTAAAATCCTTCTTTCGGAATTGGAAAAATTATCGATGATAACCGGTTCATAGCCTGAATTTATAAGTTCCACGACGGTATGAGAACCAATGAAACCGGTACCACCTGTCACTAAGATTTTTTGATTATCTGACATATATATTGTAAAGCTCAGAAATAATCCGGGAATCACGGATTATTTCTGAGCTCTTACCTTAGTTGATAAAATTATTTTTCTGAGTACCAGAAATCTTTCCATTGATTACCAGCCATAATTTTAAATACGCCGGTTTCGGTCACCCATTTATTGCTGTTGTTTACAAAGCCGAGATTGTCTTTACCCAGGGTAAAACTAACTTCTTTTGTTTCTCCAGGATTAAGGGCAATCTTCTTAAAGCCACGGAGCCTTTTTACAGAAGGAGTAATAGTCGCATACTCATCTCTGACAAACAGATGTACGACTTCTTTGCCTGCTACCTTCCCGGTGTTAGTTACTTTTACTTTTACAGTAAGCGTTTCAAGGCCTTTGAGCGTATCGGCGCTGGTTTGAAGGTCTGAATAGCTATAAGTCGTATAGCTAAGTCCTGCTCCGAACTGGTACAGAGGATTGAATGCATTATTTCCAAAATCCTTGTCACGGGTTTCTGAAGTTTTATGATCGTATGTAACAAGAGAACCCGTATATCTTGGATAGGTGAATGGAAGTTTCCCCGATGGATTTACATCACCGTACAACAATTCTGCAAGAGCCCTGCCTCCTTCATTACCCGGCCGATAACCCATGATCACCGCTTTTGTTTCGCCTTCCACCTTCGTGAAAATCCTTGGTCTCGATTCCAGCAAAACCAGAATCACCGGTTTGCCTGTTTTGCTCAGAGCAGATATCAGATTCAGCTGAGCTTCGTCCAGGGTGAGGTCCTCAATATCACCCGGCTTTTCTGCAGAGGGTTTTTCACTGATGCATACAAGTATATAGTCCACATTTCTTGCCTCCCATACGGCCTGAAGGGTATTCACATCCTTGTCGTAGCTTGTGCCTTCCATGTATTTTACATTCTGTTCTCCGACCTTATCCTTGATGGCCTCGTAGACGGTCTTTTTACCGGGCGTGTTGTACTTTGGTTCGACGCCCTGCCAAGTGTGTGTCCATGCGCCATTGAGGGCATTCAGGGAGTGAGCTCCGGCTCCGGTAACAAGAATCTTTTTTGTTTTGGAAAGCGGAAGAATGCTGTCCTGATTCTTAAGCAGCGTGATCGATTCCAGTGCAGCCTCGTAACTCATCTGCGCAAATTCATCAGATCCGAATTTCGGATACCGGTTCATTTCGTAGAATGGTTTGTCAAACAAACCCAGGTTGAATTTAACCCGGAGAATTCTTCTTACCGCATCATTGATACGCTCCATCGGTACTTCTTTGTCTTTTACAAGTTGCACCAGATCGGTAGCGAACGTATAGGTCATAGGAGTCATGCTCATGTCCACACCCGCCAGCACTGCCTGTTTCACTGCCTCTTTATGGCTTGAGGCCGTTCTATGTACTGTGTGCAGCATAACGATATCTTCCCAGTCGGTTACGGCAAAACCCTGAAAGTTAAGTTCTCCTTTTAGTATATCGGTCAGAATAAGTTTGCTGGCATGTACAGGCGTGCCGTTGATTTCCGAAGAATTGATCATCACAGTTTGAGCGCCGCCTTTAATGGCTTCGGCAAAGGGAGGAAGATAATATTCGCGCAGTAGTCTTTCAGGCATGAGAATAGGTGTTCTGTCTTTACCTGTGAAGGAAAAACTGTACCCCATATAATGCTTGAGACAGGCTGCTACTTTTTCAGGATCTCCCACGTTATTGCCCTGATAACCTTTTACCATTGCTTTGCCCATCTCGGTTGCCAGATAAGGATCTTCACCGAAGGTTTCAAAGAATCTCGACCATAGAGGTTGTCTTCCCAGGTCAAGCACGGGTGAGAAGTTCCAGGGAATTGCGGAGGCTCTCACTTCATAGGCCGTTACAGATCCTGTTTTTTCAGCGAAGGACGGATCCCAGGTAGCAGCCAGACAAAGTTCCTGTGGAAACATCGTAGCGCCTTTGGTATAGGTAGCTCCGTGTATTGCATCAATACCATAGAGCACCGGAATTTTTTTATCGGTCTTTTTGGCGGCTACATCCTGGATCATCCCGACGATGGTATTCCATTCTTCCCGGCTGAGGGTGGAAGTTCCTGTGTTTAGTATCGATCCTACCTTATATTTTATGAGTGCTGTATCAAGTTTCGCCGGATCCAGCTCCATTTTCTTGTTTTCATCAAAGGGAGCTCCTTTGCAGATAATATCCAGGGTAATCTGGGTCATTTGACCGACTTTTTCCTCAATGGTCATTTTAGCCAGCAGATCGTCGATCTTTTTTTCTACATCAGGGTTAAGAGACGATTTTGGAGTTTGATTTTTTTCATCCTTACACGAAAATAGGGATACCGTAAACAGGGTAATTAATAGGGCTGATAAGAGTTTTTTCATGATTAATAGTACTTGGTCAATATGCGTTTTGAAATTAAGAATTAATATTCAGATTTTGGAATATTCGTATCTTTTAGATGTCAGAAAATTCTAGTCCCCAATGTCTTTCCCTTAATTTTTGTTGCACGTAAATCATCCTGTAAGTAAATGATTTTAAATATCTTGTGCTAAAATAATAAAAAAATATTCTACTATAATTACACATGGGTACAAAACAAAAAAGTCCTCGTGTGAGGACTTTTTATGCATCGGTTTGGATGATTTATTTTACTTTATCAATCACGGCTTTGAACGCTTTAGGATCGTTCATGGCAAGATCGGCAAGTACTTTTCTGTTTATATCGATTTGAGCTTTGCTCAGCTTTCCGATAAACTGGGAATAAGACATTCCGAATTCACGTGTTGCTGCATTAATTCTCTGGATCCAGAGTGCTCTGAATTCTCTCTTTTTAGCTTTACGGTCTCTGAACGCATATTGCAAACCTTTTTCATAGGTGTTCTTTGCAACTGTGTGTACATTTCCTCTTGCTCCGAAATAACCTTTGGTCTTTTTCAGGAGTTTCTTTCTTCTTTGTCGCGAGGCGACTGCGGGCACTGATCTTGGCATAGTTTTGTCTGTTTTTGGTTTTCGGCGTCTTCGTTAAAAGATCTTCAGGCCTTCAACCCGGTTAAACATTGATTTTTTACCTTATTGTTTTTAGATTTTAAGCATAGCCTTCACATTCGGAACATCGGCTTTGCTAACAAGGGTTGCATGAGTTAGGTTTCTCTTCTGCTTGGTTTCTTTTTTAGTAAGGATATGGCTCTTGAAAGCATGCTTTCTTTTGATTTTGCCAGTCCCTGTAATTTTGAACCTTTTTTTCGCCCCTGACTTTGTCTTTACTTTTGGCATTTTATTTATTGGTTATATATAATTTACTTTTTTGGTAATGCCTTCGGTGCCAGGTAGAGGAACATCCTTTTTCCTTCAAGCTTTGGCAGGTCTTCTACCTTGGCGATCTCTTCCAGAGACTGTGCAAATTTAAGCAGCAGCATCTCTCCTCTTTCCTTGTACACGATACTTCTTCCGGCGAAATGAACATAAGCTTTCACTTTAGCTCCTTCTTTCAGAAAATTAATAGCGTGTTTCAGCTTGAAATCAAAATCGTGGTCGTCAGTATTCGGTCCGAACCGGATCTCTTTGATCACCACTTTATGAGCTTTTGATTTAAGCTCTTTCTGTTTTTTCTTCTGTTCGTATTTGAACTTCGAATAATCGCATACTTTACAAACGGGAGGATCGGCATTCGGAGATATCTCCACAAGATCAAGCCCTGCAGCCTTTGCTATGTCCAGCGCTTCTTTCAGGCCGAAAACGCCTGATTCAATATTTTCTCCAACTAATCTTACTTTGGGTACTCTTATTTTTTCATTAACCTTATAAGGTTCTTCTTGTCTGGGTCTGAATGCCATTCTATGTTTTTACTACCTCCTTTTGTTTGTAAAATAAGTTGCGAATATCGGAAAAAAATGGGACTTATTAAAATATATCTGTTAATTTTTGCTTAAACCAGCCTTTATTTCATCCTGGAAAAGCTTTATAAACTCATTCACCGACACACTTCCGGCATCTCCCTGCCCATGCTTCCTGACCGATACTTTCTTCTCTTCCTGCTCTTTTTCGCCTACGATCAGCATAAAAGGGATTTTCCTGACTTCTGCATCCCTTATCTTTCTGCCTATCTTTTCATCACGATGGTCGATAAGGCCTTTTATATCGTTTTCTTCCAGGGTGGATAATACTTCCTGTGCATAATCTGCATATTTTTCTGAAATAGGCAATACGGTGATCTGCTCGGGTGAAAGCCAGAGAGGGAAATTACCGGCACAATGCTCGATCAGCACGGCTACGAATCTTTCCATGGAGCCGAAGGGGGCCCGGTGAATCATAACCGGACGATGTTTCTGGTTATCGGAACCGGTATATTCCAGTTTAAACCTTTCGGGTAGATTATAATCGACCTGAATGGTTCCAAGCTGCCATTGTCTTCCCAGGGCATCTTTAACCATGAAGTCAAGCTTTGGACCGTAAAAGGCGGCTTCTCCCAGTTCTGTAACTGTCTTAAGTCCTTTCTCCGCCGTGGCTTCAATAATATCCTGCTCGGCTCTGTTCCACTGTTCGTCTCCGCCAATGTATTTCGATTTATTCAATGGATCTCTTAAGGACACCTGTGCCGTATAATGTTCAAAGCCCAAGGATTTGAAAACATAAAGAACCAGGTCAATCACTTTTTTGAATTCTTCCTTTACCTGATCAGGTCTGCAGAATATGTGTGCATCATCCTGAGTAAAGCCCCTTACGCGGGTTAGTCCGTGTAATTCTCCGCTTTGTTCGTAACGGTACACAGTGCCGAATTCAGCGAGTCTTAAAGGCAGGTCTTTGTAGGAACGGGGTTTTGTCTTATAGATTTCGCAGTGATGCGGACAATTCATGGGTTTCAGCAGAAACTCCTCTCCTTCGTTGGGTGTCTTAATCGGCTGAAAGGAGTCTGCGCCATACTTTTCGTAGTGACCTGAAGTGACATACAGTTCCTTGCTTCCGATATGAGGGGTGATCACCTGGGAATAGCCTGCTTTCACCTGTGCCTTTTTCAGGAAGTTCTCCAGTCGCTCTCTGAGTGTCGCTCCTTTGGGCAGCCATAAAGGCAAACCCATTCCTACTTTTTCGGAAAAGGAGAAAAGTTCCAGTTCTTTGCCTAGTTTTCTATGATCTCTTTTCTTGGCTTCCTCAAGTAATTCCAGATATTCCTGAAGTTCTTTCTGTTTAGGAAATGTAACGGCATAAATGCGGGTAAGCTGCTTACGCTTTTCATCGCCTCTCCAGTATGCGCCGGCTACGTTCATCAGTTTGGCTGCTTTGATGAAAGAAGTGTTTGGTATGTGCGGTCCGCGGCAAAGATCGGTAAAGTTGCCCTGCTGATAAAAGGTTATTGTTCCATCCTGCAGATCCTGCAGAAGGTCGATTTTGTATTCGTCACCTTTATCGGTAAAATACTGGATTGCATCTTTTTTCGATACGCTGGTTCTTTTATAGTCGCTCTTTAGTCTTGAAAGCTCCAGCATTTTATCTTCGACTTTTTTAAATTCTTCGGAAGAAAAAACCCGGTCGCCGAAATCGATGTCGTAATAAAATCCATTCTCAATGGCGGGTCCTATGCCGAATTTGGTTCCAGGGTATAAAGCTTCCAGAGCCTCTGCCATCAGGTGAGCCGAAGAGTGCCAGAAGGTGGATTTGCCTTCTTTATCATTCCATGTGAGCAGTTGCAGTGTAGAATCCTTTTC
>JBJMLY010000145.1:0-5931 GCA_045805025.1 Cytophagaceae bacterium
GAAAAGGGATAACAAAGAGACTATCGTGCAAAGGAGATAATTTGGCCCTTTAACGCTCAGATCTTCTAAATTCCCATCACTGTATCTTGCGATAAAATTCATGCAGACTTTTCTGGCTTTACGGATCATTTCCTTAAAGTTTTTGTCTATACTTTTCTGCTTCCCAATTACCCAAGTATTTCAGTTCCTCTCCGGAAAGAGGAATAATATTTCCTGCTGCGTTTTCTGAGGCGATAAGGTGGAATTTGAAAACTTCTTCCATTTCCCGCGCTTTTTTTAAATTCTCAGCAATAAAAAAAATATGGTTTCTGTAAACCACAACTTTGGGGTCTTCTCTGAATTTACTTGTATAGCTAATGATCTCTTCCTTGCTGTTTATATCGCTAATTTCCACTATGCCATAACCGCAGAAGACGAATGTATCCGGACAAAAAACCGGAGAACTTAAGAGCGCGCGTTTCTTCTCCAGAATTCTGCTTAGCTGAAGATCTTCAGACATGAACGAAATTTTGTATGGGCCTACGGCTTTATTTATCAGAACAGATATTTTATTTGTAAGACTATAATAGGAGAGATCAGTTTTAAGAAATTCTGAAAGAACCGAAATGACGCTGCTATAAATCTCAATGATTTCTTCTGCGTCATCAGACGAAACTATTATGCCATGATTTTGCAGAAATACGATCTTCGGAAGGTCTGTATTTTTGTTAAGCTCCTGCTTCAACATTAATGCAAGGTCAACACCCGGTGTCTTGTAGGAGACAAAAACTGCTTCCGGGAAAAGCAAGGAAAGTATGGATTGCCAGTTGCTACGGCAAGTAATAGCATTCACTAAAACAGGATGTGTATGCAGCACAAATTTCTGCAGCAAGGAATGTAGTAATGTTTCTATCGAAGGCCTGGGATAACCGGTAATAGTTGCCTTTTCTACAAGCTCTTTGGAATACGATTCTCTTTGCCTTTTGTCTTTAATACTTTCGGGGGAGAAGCTTGAAAAGATGTTCTTCAACGCTTCATTGTCGAGCTTTGAATATCCTTTCTCTTCCGTGACTTCTGAAAGTAAAAAGCCCGAAGCCTTAATAAGCATGGTACCATCGTTTAGCTTTACCGATGAATTTCCGCCCCCGGCCTGTGTGAGATCAAATCTTTCTCCGGCGAATTTTGACAGGCGAACAAATGAATCCAGGTCCTGATTAAACATATTTCATAAGGTCTGATATTCTTTGTATTTCAGTTACCAGCTTGTTGCTGCTACATTCAGATTTCTTTTCGCGGTTAAGCCAGATGCAGGAAATGCCAAGATTTACTGCGCCCAGCACATCCCTACTGTAATTATCTCCGACCATAATTATTTCGGATGGACTTAATCCTAGTTTCTTAAGAGCAAGCAGAAAAATGTATGGGTGTGGCTTTTCACGACCTGCTTCTTCGCTGGTAACAATAGCGTCAATATACCTGTCTAATTTTAGCTTTTGAATCTTCCTATGCTGAATGTGGACGGTGAGATCTGTAATAAGACAAATCTGCTTTCCCTTTAATGACTTTAAAAAATCTTCTGCTCCTTCATCATAATCTAAAATATCAAGAAAATGATCCCAATATAGGTTATACGCCTCCAGCGTGTAAGTCAGGGGATTAAGACCAATACGTTCAAACATTCTTTGAAAATAGAGCATCCGGTTATGAGATGATGCGCTATTGCTTAATTCAATATGAAGTTCCTTTCTGGCCGCATTAAAAGCCTCTTCCAGAATACTTTGTTTCACTCCCACGGATTCACTGATGCTTCCAAGTGCCTTTTCAATGGCGGCTTTGTGACATTTCTCGTAATTATACAGAGTATTATCAAGGTCAAGCAAGATACCTTTGTAGTTTTTAAAATGGATGTTAGCGCCGTTCATTTAATTGCTTTGGAGTTTCCGAGTCAAATACTCTCAGCCTTTCGCTTAACACATAAAGGATAATCAACTGCACATATCCTCTGTAGCTATCTTTCCAGAATAGCTCAGGCGATGTGAGATCTTCTATATTGACAATGATTGCTTTACCAATCTCCCCGATAAGCAATGCACTGACATCTTTGTCAAAAATAAGATACTGAGTGTTGAGATCTTCCGAATAATCCCACCCTAATTCAATGCCGTTTTCCAGAAATTTTTGAATCAAAGGTTCTATGTGTACATCTGCATTCAGAATTATCTTGAGCTTGATTTTAGGCTTTTCGGTTTCATTCCCGATCTCGAAATTGTCTTCTGAGAAGTAATTAATCACCAGGTCTGCAAAATTTTTCTGAGGACTGATGTATTTTAAGGAATCAATTTCCCTTTGACGGATCTGATTAAGAATCTGCTCCTTCGTATATCCTCTCTTTTTTATATCTCTGATTACCTTCCAATGTTGTCTTAAGTTCTCTTCCGTATCGACGAAAATTTTCAGGTCGATAATTTTTCTCATAACGGGCAGGTAAAAAGGATGAAGCCCGCAGATAGAGACATACTCGTTTGAGTTTACGATCCGTGAACTCATAAAGCTACCTGTCTTATGATCATAGTCGCTTCTCTGAATACTCTTCCCGTACTTTAATCTCATAAGATCTTCCGCCTGCTTATGAAGAAAATTACCCTTGGGATTCAGATGCGTAATCTGTTTCCAGTTTTCATCATTCCTTTCCCATTTATGATCCCCATCCCCTTCCAGGTCTGTCATTTTAGCGCCGAGAATAAGTCTTAGGTCCTCCAGCAGTGTAGATTTCCCAGACCCGCTGTCTCCCCCTATACCAATTAATATCGAATTAGTTTTCTGATATATAGAATTGCTCCTCACGCCAAAATTGTAGAAGCTGTAAACGCAGGCAGTCAGAATTCCGGCAAGCGTTGTAAAGAAAAAATTGTTCAGGACAGGATTTGTATTTTTAATATCCAGATATGCTCCTAAGAAATTTATATCATGATGATCTGGTATGTAGAAAAAGACAAAAAAAGCGATATAAAAGAAGTTCAGCATGACATACAGGTAAACAATCTTTGTATTCTGCTGAAAGTTTTTAATAAAAAAAATACTCAGGAAAGGGAATATCCAGAGATACCAGGCTGGTGAAGGAGGAATGAGTATAACGAAAAGTGAAAATAGGATTGCAAGGAACGTATACAGAAGATCATTGTTTACTTTTTTGTAAAGAAGGAACCTTGCATAAATGAGTACTGCCGCCAACAAGGGCAGAACAATCTTCATATTCGAAAGTGTCAAAACGGAGTCAAACACCAGCTGCTGCTTTGGATTTCTCAGCACCATGTTTATAAAGCCCTCGCTGCTAAGAAAAGGAAAAAGAAAGAGCAGATAAATAAGACTTGATACGCCCAGCAAAATAACTATTTCTTTGTAAGCGTCTTTTCGAAGCAGGAAGATAATGAGTAAAGGCAAAGCCCCGAGCACATGCAGCTTGATACTTAATGCCAGCCCGAAGAAAATCGCAGCCTTCAATATCCGACCGCGTGTCAGGTAAAAGATAGAAAGGAACAGTATACAGGTAGGAATGAGATCAAGCTGTGAATGAATATACGAAGCATAGATAATGATAGGCGAAGTAAAGTAGAATAGTAGAATCTCTTTTGAATAGGAAGGAAAAGATCTTTTCAGGAAGTTGAAAATAAGAATATCTGATATGAGAATCGGGATCTTATAAAAAAAATTCTGGATCAGAATGTTTTCACCGAAAATAAAATGCACGGGACTATAAAAAAGAGAAATAATGTATAGCATTAAAGGATGATAAGGAAACTCTACCCCCTCTGGATGGGCATAGAAGTATGCCCATGGATCATTCAGATCTGAAAGAAAATGTGATATAAAAGGGATGAAAAGCTTTTCCTCATAGTCGGAGGAGAAAAGCAGCATAAGCACCACTTTGATTCCGACAATAAAATAAATAATATAATCCGAATTAAAAGTGTATTTCTTAACACTTATGGAAGAATGCATTGAATAGAATTTCCTGTGAAATTTGATTGGTAATTTACATAAAATATCTTATCAACACAATGTCATTAACATAGGAGAATAGCCTCTTACCACTGCCAGGTGGCGGTGGAGATGATCAGAATTTACATTCTCCGGCAGCCATAGGTGAATGTTCCATTTTCTGCCTGGAATACTCTCAGGAATCACAATTCAAATTTAAAAGGAATATAATCGGAAGGCGTATATAGTGTCATTGGGAGGTAAATCCAACTTCCACTTTCTAAGCTTTTACTGCGGCCGGACGACTGCCGGTTTTCAGACGAACAGTGCTTTCATTTTATTTAACGCTGATAAGCTCCACCTGGAAGATCAGGTATGAGTTCTGAGGTACGAGTACCTTCCCGTCGTCATCTTTATATCCGGCTTTGCCATAACCCAGTGCAGGGGGCAGAATAAATACACCCTTCTCACCCGGGCTCATCAGCTGAAAGCCTTCGTTCCAACCGGGAATTACATTCGGGTCGCCGATGGTGAATTTGAATGGTGCGCCGTCTACATTAGAATCGAAAACATCTCCCTTCGGTAAGGAGCCGGTAAAATAGATTTTTACTTTCTGACCTGCTTTTGCCTTAACGCCATTCCCTGCTTTCGTTCTCACATATTTAAGACCGCTTTTCGTGGTGATGGTATCCTGCGTGTTGGCAGATGCTATCCTGAATAGCAAGAAGAAAATAACGAAGCTCAGTACATGTTTCATAAGATTATTATTTAATGCCTATTAGTTCCACATCAAATATCAGGACCGAATTTGGAGGTATCGAACCTCCGCCTCCGCCAGGACCATAACCCAGTCCGTAGGGAATCAGCAACCTTCCTTTCTCCCCGGTTTTCATCAAAGCAATGCCCTCATCCCAACCTTTAATCACCTGTCCTACGCCCAGTACAAATTCAAATGGCATGCCGCGCTGTACAGAACTGTCAAATATATTTCCATTCAGCAACTTGCCGGTATAATGCACCTGCACAGTTTGTCCGGGCTTGGGTGAAATCCCATTCCCTTTCTGAATCTGCACATAATACAGACCGGAAGGTGTTCTTCGGGCTGCAAGTCCATTGCTTTTAATGTAATCATTAATAAGAACAGAGTCGGCCTTGATTTGTTTAGCTTCCATTTCCTTCTGTTCTCTTTTAAGCTGTTCCTGGTCATATACCTTTTCCACCTTCAGAACAAATTTTAAAAAGGAACCTGCCCTGATAATGGGAGGTAAGGGAGCACGGATGGTTTTCTGAAAAAGAGAATCTGCACTTACGAAAAAAAGCGCGCTGTCGCCGGGAGAAAGCATGGCAAAGGCCTCTTCCAAGCTACCCTTGAAAGTGGGCTGGCTCACCAACGCCTGTATAGGTTGGCCTTCCTGAAATGTGCTGCGGAGCACGCTGTCCTTCTCTGTTTTAAGGATCATATGCATGATGATGACGTCGTCCAGCTTCGCATTAGGACCCGGCACATCTTTATAGAATTTATATTTCAGTCCGGACGGAGTAGTTTGAAACTCGGGTACAGGGGTTTTCTGAACCACTTGCTTTTTCGCGCAGGCAGCCAGAAAAACGGACAAAACAAAAATGTATATCCTCATGGATTATTTAAGTATATCTACGTCAAAAATTAAAATGGCATTGGGCTCTATAACCCCTCCGGCTCCACGGGGCCCATAGGCCATCTCGGAGGGAATGAATAATGTAATCTTTTCTCCTTTTTTCATACCAATTAGGCCTTCGTCCCAGCCGCTGATCACCTGACCTGCTCCCAACTTAAATTTAAAAGGTTCATTCCGGTCGTACGATGAATCAAACTTCGAGCCATCAAGCAACTTGCCGGTATAATGAACACTTATTTCATCGCCGGCTTTCAGCTTTTCTCCTGTGCCTGCCTCACGGATGACATAATAGGTGCCATGCGGAGTTCTTTTGGCATGA